>NZ_CP049242.1 GCF_011046245.1 Allorhizobium pseudoryzae | reverse complement strand
TATCAGCTTTATGCACGAATTGGTAGAATGATCGATCGTGGCGACCTATCATTTATTGAATACATAAGTCTCGGCTACCATATAAGAACAACGTACAAGGATTTCCTCGGATACTGGCAGAAAGAACGTTTCATACTGATCGGGCAGGTCGAAGAGTACGACACATTCCTGTTAAAATTTTCAGAGCTCGTCGAGCGGGATTTCACAAAAGTTGGGGAAGAACGGAAGGCGGCGACGAAGACGCAGATATCAGAAAAAGAGAGGGCGCAAGCGCGATTCCTCCTGAAAGACGAGTACGACTGGTATAATCAATTTACTTCATGAATGGAGTTGCCAATGAACCTGACTTATGACGAGCGGATTGCACAGCAAATCGCCACATATGCCGAAACCATCAATATGCATGATCTACCAGATGTATTTCACGTTTGGTCTGATTCCTATCTCCGCCCAGCATTAGAGGAAGTTTTTGGAACGAGTTCCATTGATGAGGCATATGCGTTTGGATACCTTGATGCCAAGGTGAAAGGGAGAGGACGAATTCTAAGCATCGGATCTGGTGATGGAGAAGTAGAAATACGCGTAGCAAAGGCGCTTCTTAAACATGGCATCACAGACTTCACAATAGTTTGCAGTGATGTCTCACCAATTCTGATAGAACGGAATAAAGCGGCCGTCCAAAGGGATGGCCTCGAACAATATTTCGAACCTGTTGTATCCGATCTTAACAAAATCGATATCCCAGGACGGTTTGATATGATAATGGCAAACCACTCACTCCATCACATACAGGAGTTAGAATACTTATTTGATTATTCCTTTGAAAGGCTGACAGAAAACGGTGTCTTCATCACCAACGATATGATTGGGCGCAACGGTCACATGCGATGGCCAGAGGCAAAGGTCTTCGTCGATCTCATCTGGCCATTGCTAAGCGATACGCAAAAGATTCACACCCAACTGCGGCGGTTTAACGAGAAATTCATCGATCACGATTGCAGCTTGGGAGGAGATGATTTTGAAGGAATCCGCGCCCAAGACATTCTCCCACTCATCTTGCAACGCTTCATGCCTCACAAGTTCATTTGCAGCGGAGGAATAATTGACTTGTTCGTCGACCGCGGATTCGGACATGGCTTCGATCGAGGGAACGAAAGCGACATGGCACTAATCCACCTCATCGCCGGTATAAATGACGTTCTACTTGATGCAGGTGTTATTACGCCTACTTGGACAATGGCTTCCTTTACCAAGAATGATAGAGGGCAAAAGTACTACAGGACGCGAACCGCAGAGCTTGCTGTCAGAAAAGCGGACCCTTCCTGGCTCCGGTACCACAAATTTTGAATTTTTGGCGCGACAAATATAGGATTGATAGATTTCTCATCAAAACACCAATTAGTTGATTTAGGTGTATACCTATAGCTTAATGTATACAATTCGCATTAATCAACGATTTCGGCAACAAAGATAGAGGAAATAATGTCGACGTGTAACATCTGCGGTAATTTATCTAGTCGCTATATCACAGTTGAGGGTTATGATTATTACGAATGTGCAGATTGTGACTTCATCTCAATAGCACATAATATTATGGATGATATCGATAACGGTCGAGCCACAAGAAAATACGATGAATCGTATTGGAAAAGCGAAATAACTGCCGCACGTCAGAGATCATATGGAGGAAACCTTGCACGATTTGCTGAACTTATTCTATATGCAAGAATACCTGTACACCGTTTTGTCGATATTGGGACCGGCGATGGACATTTTCTTGACGCTCTAACATTCCATATGCCGAGCTCAAAAGAAAAGTTTTTCGGTGTTGAATTATTTCCGCCGCCTGTTAGCGAACAAACTAGTCACCCCAATTATATCATTGGTGGAGTGTCAGACGTAGAGGGACCAATCGAGGCGGGCACATGCATTGAGGTTATCGAACACCTGACCCCTAGTATGGTAGATAGACTCGCTAGAGAGTTAGCCCTGAAATGCGTTCCCGGTTCAATTTTTCTCTTTAACACAGGCCTCACTGATTTTGTAAGATCGGATCAAAGTTATATTGACCCGGTCACCCGGGGCCACATTTCCATTTGGTCAGTCACTGCTGCCTCAAAGATATTCAATAGACATGGATTCAAAATATACCCACTCAAGGGAAAAACTTGGGCGTTCATCGCGGAGTACAATTTTCAGGATTTGGACGAAAACGAGAGATATATGGAAAATCGTATATGGAGTCCGAATGAAAATAATGTCTCCATATTGAAAGATATTAAATCCAGTGATGTTATGTACATATTGGGCATTGAAACAGCGAGAGCTTATTGATCTTCTCAAATACACGCGGTTGTTAATGGCGTCCTCGGTATACATCTAGGTCGTGTTGACAAAGTGGATTCCCAAATCAGCGGAAGCGTGATTCAAGACTGCCTTTTAGGAGGCAATTTTGGCACGCGGCGACCTGACGGATATGGAATGGCGGATCATCGAGGGGCTGTTGCCCACCGAACGCGGTAGGAAGTCGCGACCCTCGCACGATAATCGGCAGTATCTGAACGGCATGCTGCATGTTCTCCGGGTCGGCTGCCCATGGCGCGACATGCATGAGCGCTACGGGAAGTGGAACTCCGTCTATGTGCGCTTCCGCCGTTGGGCCGAACAGGGCGTTTGGGACGCTCTGCTTGAGACCCTCGTCGAACTGGGGCTGACGGATGACTGGCAGCACATGATCGACAGCACCACGGTTCGCGGCCATTCGCAGGCTGCGGGCGCTAAAGGGGGACTTATCAGGAGGCTTTTGGTCGATCACGCGGCGGCTTTACGACGAAAATCCACGCCCGCGCAGACGGTCAGGGACGCCCTCTTGGCTTCGTCCTGACGGGCGGAGAGGCTTCGGACTACAACGCCGTTCCGGACCTGCTGGCGATACCGGTCGGCAAACCGAGGCTGTTCCTTGCTGACAAGGGCTACGACGGTGATTTCCTGCGCGAGGAACTCCTGATCCACGGGATCAGGCCGGTCATTCCGCCGAAGGCCAACCGGAAGAACCCGCCGTCTTGCGACTACCGCGCATACAAGGACCGAAACCGCATCGAGCGGATGTTCAACCGCCTCAAGCAGTTCCGTCGCGTCGCGACCCGATACGACAAGACCCGAAAATCCTTCTTAGCATTCCTTGCCCTGGCTGCCGCAAAGATATGGTTGCCATACTTTGTCAACAGGACCTAGTAAATAAACAGCGGCCTTTGGCACGGTGGTCTGACAGATTCATAACAGCGAGCTCAAGTTCATAAAGGATGAAACTCTTGCCAATGTCACAGAGTGGTTCAGGCAGTTTGGTAGAACCGATGAGAAATATCTTGAGAATCATTGGGATCGATATAAGCGTACTCTAAAGTTCTCTCTCGGTGATGAAGGATTGGGACAGCCACTTGACATCCTTGATGTCGGAAGTCACTGGCTACATAACACATTTTTCTATGCTAACCGTGGACACCGTGTGATTTGTTCCGAAAACAGCACGCCCACTACCTTTCCGTCAGTGGTCAAGGCCGCTGAAGCCATGGGGGTGACTGTTCGTATTATACGCTTTCTCACTGATCAGAACCCATTGACCCATTCTCTACGCCCGATGGACATGATGCGCCAGGGCTGGCTTTCGAGCTTGCGCCAGGCGTCACAGCAGTGTGCGACGATATCGTCATATGACTTGAAGATGCGGTTCGACAGCCAGTTCTCGCGCATGAAGAGCCAGAGGTTTTCCACCGGGTTCAGCTCCGGCGACTTCGGCGGCAGGGGCAGGATCGAGATGTTGCCGGGGATGACGAGATTATTGGACATGTGCCAGCCCGCCTGATCCATGATGAGAATAGCATGCGCATCATCGGCCACGTGTCGGGAGATTTCAGCCAGGTGCTGCGTCATCGCGTAGGTGTCGCACCATGGCATGACCAACGCCGCCGCTTTGCCGAGCTTTGGGCAGATGGCACCGAAGATGTAGGCCGAGCGGGTTCGCTGGTCGTGTGGTGCGGATGGCCTTGATCCCCGCTTTGCCCAGCGGCGGGTGATCTTGTTCTTCTGACCTATCCGGGCTTCATCTTGAAACCAAATCTCTATGCGTTTTCCTTGAGCGGCCCCGCCTGCGATTTCTGCCACTGCGGCGGGGAAGCTTTTTTAAAATCCTTAATGGCCTGAGGGTCCGTGAGCGTCCGGCGAACGCATTTTCGGGTGTGGAGAGATGGATGCTATAGGCCGCGTTTCATCTCATCGACCATGATGCGGTAGATTATTTCGGGATCGCATTGTGTCTCGATGAGAAACTCGCGGAGACCGCCGTCCCACGTCCTGATGTCGGCAAGCAAGCTTTGAAGCTCTTCGATGCCGTTCTCGGTCAGACCCTTCGTGCCATCCTCACTGCCATCGCTGACGTAAACCAGTTCGCCTTCGGAGATGTTGTCGGAGTTTGCGGTGATTTCCTCGATCAGTTCGAGGTTCTCGCCGATCATGCCGGCGACTTGGCTGAGCGTGTAGATGAACCTTGAGCGTGCCATCAGGCGGCCTCGTGTCGGTCTATCGCCGGCGTCCAGTTCCAGGGCAACAGGTCTTCAAGTCGATCCTTGGGGTGATCCTGGATCCGGGTCAGGACATCTGTCAGGTAGACCTCCGGATTATGGCCTTGCAGTTTGACCGTCTCGATGATCGTCAAAATGTTGGCGATGCGCTCACCGCCTTTGTCCGAGCCGGCAAACAGCCAGTTCTTCCGACCAATTCCGAGCGGACGCATGGCTCGTTCAGCAATGTTGTTGTCGATTTCAACACGGCCGTCATCGATGTAGACGCTCAAGGCGGCCCATCGCGACAGCGCATATCGCATCGCCTCGGCCAGCTTCTGCTTTTGCGGCAGCGTAGAAAGCGTGGCTTCAATCCAGGCCTTGAGCTCGTCCAGAACGGGCCGGGCATGTTCTTGGCGCAGGGTACACCGCTCGTCAGCTGACATGCAGCGGATACGGTTCTCGATATCGTAGAGCGCGCCAATGCGCGACAGCGCTTCCTCCGCGATCGGTGACGGCTTCAGCTTGATCACATCATGGAACTTGCGGCGCACATGCGCCATGCAGGCGGCCTCAACGATCTGGTTGCCGTAGAGTTTCCTGTAGCCCCCATAACCGTCGGCATGCATGACGCCGCTGAAGCTTGCCAGGTGGTCAGCCGGATGTGCCCCCTTGCGGTCAGGGCTATAGTAATAGGCGATGGCTGCGGGAGTGGCGGATTGGTAGCCACTGCCGTCGAAGACGTAGACCCAGACCCTGCCGGTTTTTGTCTTGCCCCGTCCGGGGTCGAGAACATCGACCGGGGTATCGTCCGTATGTATTCGGTCGAGTGCTGCGATATGGGCCCTGATCAACAAGACGAGTGGCGTCAGCAAAGCGGATACGCGGCCGACCCAGTCGGCCATCACGGATCGGGAGATATCTATCCCCAACCGGTCGTACATCTCGGACAGACGGTAGAGGGGAATGTGATCGTCGAATTTAGCGATCATGATATGGGCGAGCAGTCCCGGCCCGGGTTTGCCGCGCTCAATCGGCAAGGTCGGCATCTCGCCAGCCACCGTCGTATCGCATTCCCGGCAGATCATACGCTTTTCGACATGCCGGACAATCTTGACCGACGCCGGCACGTGCTCGAGCACCTGGACCACCCTGTCGGGCGCCTTGAGGAATGACGTGCCACCGCAGGTCGGGCAATTGCAGGGAGCCGCATAGACCAGTTCCTCGGCGGGAAGACCATCGGGCAGAACCTTGCGCTTCGGCTTTTCGGATGCGTCCTCCAACTCTGGCAGAGGAGTTTTGCCGGAGCGCAGTTCAGTTTCGGCTCGAGACGCCTCAATCTCCTCCAGCATCAGTTCGAACTGCTCGATCTTCCGGTCGATCTTTTCCGAAGAGGCGCCATGCTGCCGATGTCGGAGCAGCTGCAGTTGCGCGCGAAGAAGCCCGATTATGGAGTCACGCTTGATGACCTCGGCTTCCTGGCTCTCAAGCTTCGCCGCCTGTTCGGCGACCAATGCGCGCAAAGCAGTGAGCTCGTCCTGACTGTCCAGCGGCGCTGTTTCCATACCTGCAAATCTAGCCGATTTGCCTCTGACGCGCCAGCGTTAAGCCTCGGATGTACCTGCAAAATATGGCTTTTATCCCGTTCGGCCAGGAGCGGACGTCCACGCCGGGCGGCGCCAATCGATCCCTTCGACGAGCATCGAAAGCTGCGCCTGCGTCAGGTGCGCGACGCCCTCTTTCGCCGTCGGCCAGGGAAAGTACCCACGCTCCAAAATCTTGTAGAACAGGCAAAACCCCTGGCCGTCCCACCACAGAAGCTTGATCCGGTCAGCGCGCTTTCCGCGGAAGCCGAAGATCGCGCCCGAGCCAGGCGCCTCCTTCACGACCGTCTCGACCAGCGCGGACAGACCATCAATGCCACGCCGCATATCGGTCACCCCGCAGGCCAGATAGACCCGCACATTCCCCGATGGCCCGATCATGCCGCCTCCACGCAAGCGACCAGCGGACCAAGCAGCTTCACCTCAACGTCAGCCGGAACCTTCAAGCGCCGACCGTTTCGGAGCAAGATCTCGACGATCGCCGGCCTCGTTGCCGCGGTAGAAGCCTGGCCTGCGCCAACCTCCTGGGTGATCTCCACCGGGAGGAACACCGTCGGCCGATCGGCATAGCTGAATGATTGCCGCCATAAGCGGATCTGGCCCGGATGAATGTCATGCCGGCGCGCCACATCACCAATGCGAGCACCGGGCTCTTCAGCTTCCGCAAGTATCCTCAGCTTCGCCTCGTCCGACCAACGCCGTCTGCGTTCGGTACCGGACATGATCTCCATGCGAGCCATGAAACCTCTTTGTTCTGGTATGAATGTCAGCATTAATGCTGGTTCGAATGCCAGAACATCGCCTGATTTGCCCGATCAGCAAAAACAACTCACCGGACGCTCACGAGGGTCCTGCGCATGATGCTTGGGGCGGGCAGCGAGCTTGCGATAACCCATGGCGCGCACCTCCCGGCTCAGTGTCTGTTCGCTCACCGAGACACGAAACTCTTCCCAGAGCCACTGAGCCAGATCGCACAGACGCCATCGGACGACACCGTCAAGATAAGGCGTCGGTCCCACTTCGATGGCTTTTGCAAGGGCCGCGCGCTGCTGATCGTTCAGCAGTGACTTGGGGCCAGGAGCCTTGCCGTCGATCAGCCCTTCAGGACCACGTTTGTTGAACCGCAGGACCCAGTCCCGCACGATCTGCAGCGTGACGTTGCCCAGCCGCGCCGCATCCGAGCGCGAGCCGCCGTCATAGATCACGGCGAGTGCCAAAAGACGGCGCGCTTGACCCGCATGCTTGCTCTGACGCGCCAGACGTCGAAGACCTTCAGCATCAAAATCTGGCCGCAATGAAATTCCTGTTCGCATCTGAAACCTCCGGTTTGCACCAGAGATTCAGATTCATCACGTTTTGAAAAGCCCAAAGAGTCGGCATCAGAAAGACGACGTATTAGCCGTCGCATAGAGCTCGGAGACAGCATCGCAGACATTGCTGACAATAGCGTCGATCTTGTTCTTTTCTGTGAAATCATAGAACACATTTCATTCAATCCAATACCTTTTGGGAAGCAAATTTACCGTGTACTGCTTTCAGGTGGTAGAATTATAGTGACGACACCGAATTCCATGTATCATGGTTCATTAAGCGAACGATTGACGCGCCTATGGTCTGGCAGCGGTTATGGACCCCGCGTTGAGGAAATAATAAAGCAAGGGACTTACGGCCATCATCGGAAGGAATTTTCTGTCTCTGAGCTTCATGCATAATTTAAATTTCTATCAGAAGACTTTGACACCTCTCGTTTTGAATATATTACGCACAATGTAGACAAATCGGGATAGCGTCCGCGCAGCTGGTGTAATTTCGGGGGCGATTTTCGTGGAGAGAGCGGTTGAGATTTCGCTTTGGTTTTCCGCGACACGTCAGGTGGGCACCGGGCCCGTCGGAGAAGGTGGAGTTGCGAGACTTCAACCTGACCGAAAGGAAGACCCGATGACCGACGACAGATTACCTCTTGCCGAGCTTGCCGCGAAGAGCGGCGATCCGGATTTTCTTCGATTGATTGCCGAAAGCGTGCTGCAGATGATCATGGAGGCGGATGTGGACGGCCTGATCGGAGCCGGACGCTACGAGCGCGGCGAAAGCCGCCAGACCTGGCGCAACGGCTATCGCGACCGGACGCTCGACACGCGGCTCGGCACCTTGAACCTGAAGATCCCGAAGATGCGCTCCGGCAGCTATTTTCCCGGCTTTCTGGAGCCGAGGAAGACGGTGGAGAAGGCGCTGGTGGCCGTCATTCAAGAAGCCTGGATCAACGGTGTATCGACCCGCAAGGTCGATGAGCTGGTGCAGGCCATGGGGATGACCGGTATCTCCAAATCCTCCGTTTCCAAGCTGTGCAAGGATATCGACGAGCGTGTGAACGCCTTCCTCAGACGCCCTCTTTCCGGCGCCTGGCCGTATCTCTGGCTGGATGCGACCTATCTGAAGATGCGCGAAGGCGGACGCATCGTCTCTGTCGCGGCAATAATCGCAGTGGCTGTCGACACGGACGGCAAGCGGGAAATCGTCGGCCTGCATATCGGCCCTTCCGAAGCCGAACCGTTCTGGACGAGCTTCCTGCGTGATCTGGTGCGCCGAGGGCTGACGGGCGTCAAGCTCGTCATCTCCGATGCTCATGAGGGATTGAAGGCCGCCATCACCCGTGTGCTCGGCGCGACGTGGCAGAGATGTCGGGTTCACGCCATGCGCAATGCGCTTGCCTATGTGCCCAAAGGTCAGCAGACCATGGTGGCAGCCGCGATCCGCCCAGCCTTCCTCCAGCCCGACCATAAAGGAGCCGTTCGGACCTGGCGGCATGTCGCCGACCAGCTCCGCGCCAGATGACCAAAACTGGGGACATTCATGGACGATGCAGAGGCTGACGTGCTTGCCTATATGGCGTTCCCGTCCCAGCATCGCACCAAGCTCCACAGCACGAACCCTCTGGAGCGCTTGAACAAGGAAGTGAAGCGCCGCGCTGATGTCGTTGGCATCTTTCCCAACGAGGACAGCATTGTCCGGCTCATCGGAGCCGTGCTCCTCGAGGCCAACGACGAATGGCAGCTTCAGCACCGCTACATGCAGATCGAGGGCATGGCAGAGCTCAACACACCAACAATCCAGGAGGAAAAGACACTTCAGATGACACCGAAAGCCGCCTGATCATGACGGCCCGGTCCCATGCCCGAAATTACACCACATTGACAGACGCTATCCAAATCGGTAACGCTTGGCTCTATCGAAAAGCTGATAGAGCGAAATATAGAAGTAAGAGCATTCAACATTTACATGTATGTAACTTTAACTCATAAGAAGCACGGTATCCAAGTTGACCCGCCATGGATACCCCAAAATTAGCCAGATTTTTAATGTTACATGCATCGTCTTTTCAATATAAAATATAATATATCATATTTTTATTATTATTTTGTTTTCCGCTACTTCTGTCCATATATCAAAACTCGCATTCTTCGCGTGAATTGCTCATATTCATCCTCCCCGCTTGGTAGAACTTGTATGGTGGCAAATCCAAACTCCCGCATTAAGAACAACAGTGCGTTTAATGAGGGTACAAGCGCGATGTCCGTGGAACCGCCTTCGCGCCGCGCCGCATAGTCGGGTACGAGCCCGAACACGCCTTCTACACGACGCTGATTGGAGTAGGCACCGTCTTCGATCAGTCCGGACATGTCATATGGAAAAATCTGCGTTTCTATTAGAATATGCTTGCGAGTCATCTGGCTGGCGAGTCGCAACGTATGAACTGGATTTTCCAGATGATAGATCAAACCATATAAAAGTACAAAATCAGCAGTCTGAGATGGATCGTACTGCATAACTTGAAGATCTGCGCGACAGTATTCCAAATTTCGTAATTTCAGTACGTCGGTGATAAGTTGCGCTGCCTCAAGGCTCTGCTGTCTAATTTCGAAGCCTCTTACTTGCTTGAAATGGCGCGCCAGTTCAATTGCGTAGTAGCCCTCATGGGAAGCGAAATCATAAGCTATTAAATCGCCTGAATCTGGTACGTATTGCTTAATTATACGGCGCAACTTGTCGCGTCTTGCGATATGAATTGGCAAAACGGCTGGGGGTACGTCCGTCGTTGTCTGAGACCCGTCGGGCAAATCGAACTGATAGAACCAGGTCCGGTTTTTAACCTGATCAAGCTTTTCATCTTCAAGCAATGTACAACCTATTAGTTGGCGCAGAATTCGACGATACGACCATCCGAAGCGATACGCCGTAAGCTATGTATTTAAAAAGGGCCAACGCTTACAGCGCCCAGTCCAATGGATGGCCTGCAAGGGCGTTCACTCGAGCTGTGAGATCGCCAAAATGACGCTCCATCACCATATCGCAGTCTTTATCAAAATCCACATATGGTGGTGAAGCATTCGTAACAGGGATGTTCTGGCCAAACCCCGCAACATTGAGATTGAGAAAATTTGCAATTCTCCTGACTGTAGCATGAGGTTGCCAATGAAGTTCAGCGAGAGTGGTGATCATGAACTGATCGCGGGGAAACAACGTTAAATACCGCGACAGCTGCTCGTCATAGTATGAGGATCGCATGTACATGAAGTTCCAAAAATACTGCCTGCAGTTTGTCATAAATTCAGGCGAAGAGAAACGCTCACCTTCAACTGAGAGTGCCTCCAAAAAACTTTCGGCCAGTTCTAAGGGCCGACCATCATTGTGCAACACACGCCGCATGTGCTGGTAGAGTGAATGCGCCCGTGCCTTGGGGTTACGCAGTATCAGCAAAAATTGAGCCTTTGGAAAGAGATCATGCAGGATTTGAGCCGTCTCGGGGTTAGAAAAATATACGTGGGAAGCATCAACGCGATAACGCCGGTTAGAATCAAATAATTTGCAGTAGGAAACGGGGTTTGCCACCACTTGGAAATAACTACAAAAAAAGCTTGGCTCCTTGGGGTTGCACACGTGGATATCCGGATGACGCTGCAATACATGATAAAGCGTTGTCGTTCCGCTTTTGCCGGCACCTAAAATAAACAAATTGGGCGTAGCCATCAGACACATTCCTCTACATTGCGGTTGTGCGGCGGTAAATGTTTTTCAAGTGAACCATCACGTCGATAGGCAGTGACCTGCCACTGAAGTTTCATCCGACTGGGATTAGAGCCTCGGCGGTTTTTGATACGCCACATGGCGCGATGGGAGCAACCGGCGGAAACGCGAAGCTTCCACATTGCGTAGTGTTGGAGCCGGTTGCGGCGATGATCCCGGCATAGCCCGCCGGGGTCTGGTATCCGAGCGATGAATGGGGCCGGAAATTTGTTGTAGTCGTCGGCCCATTTCGCAATTGCGCTGCGGGCACGATCGAGACCAAAGAACAGGCTCTCGTTAAGCAGTTCGTCGCGCATGCGGCCGTTGAAGCTCTCGACATAGCCGTTTTGTATCGGTCTTCCCGGCGCGATATAGTGCCACTCGACCTTGTGATCCTTCGACCAGACGAGGATGGCATTCGAGGTCAGTTCGGTCCCGTTGTCTGAAACAATTGTATTTCCTTTGTATCAATAAATTGTTCGACTCGACCCGATTGCTAAGATTGTAACGTTAGCGCCTTTGTATTACGATGCCCGAGAGCGTGTTGGCTCACATGTAAAGGCTATAAAATGAGCACTGATTCAGTTAATGTTGACGTATTCAATTTGTTCATGGAATCATACGCACAACATGTACCAGAATTTCTTCGGAAATATCTGAAAGATCACCGACAACGTTTCTTATCTACACTGCGAGCCATTCCTGCCGCGACCGAACCGGGTCAACGGGCCATTGAAATTGGTACTTATGGCCTATTCCCCGTCGCAATGCGCACGTTGCTGGGCTACGAAGAAGCAGACGGAGTTGTTTATGAAGCACAGGATGGCAAGGTTGATCAATACCTGCGTAGATATCCATTTGATGTAGAAATCCATGATTACCGCATATTCGATCTCAACGTGGAACAGACTCCTCTACCCGTTCCAGATGGAAGCTATGACTTCATTCTTCTTGCAGAGGTTCTTGAGCATTTCGCTATCGATCCGAACTTTTTTATGATTGAAGCAAACCGCCTGCTCAAGCCAGGCGGTAAGCTGATGATCACAACCCCTAATGCATGCAGCCTGGACCACATTGCGCGAACCCTTCAGTTCGATGTTGGAAGTATGTTTCACTTCTACCGTAAGAATGGGTCAAATGATAGGCACAACCTAGAATATAGTCCAAACCTGATGCGGTCAATGGTTGAAAACGCTGGATTCTCGATTGCAAGGATGTGGACCGAAAACTTCTGGACGGGTGGCTGGCCAAGCGTTGAGAAACTTCTTATTTCTGCTGGTTACTCAATGGACATGCGGGGCGATGACTTGCTCGTTATTTGCGAAAAGGTGGGGCCTCCGGGCCAACGATTCCCCGCGTTTCTCTATGTCTGAAATGGAAGTTTCAGGGAGTGGCTCGCCTGACTCATAAAATTATTAATTGCCCGAAACGATAGAAAACAATATTCATTTTATTTTTGAAATCATAATTTTATTTAGATATAAAGCGTAATTACTCTTTCCCATTTGCGAAACGATATTATTAATTTGGTCATATCCAATAAACCCTTGGCGAAAGGCAATCTCTTCCGGGCAAGAAATCTTGAAGCCTTGGCGCCGTTCAAGCGTCGCCACAAATTCTGATGCGTCAAGCAAACTATCTGGGGTTCCAGTATCAAGCCAGGCATACCCGCGACCAAGTTCCTGAACTGATAATTTGCCACGCTCTAAGTAGACGCGGTTGACGTCAGTAATTTCCAGCTCACCACGGGCAGATGGCTTCAGATTGGCGGCGATGTCGACAACATCCTTGTCATAAAAATACAGCCCTGTGACAGCCCAGTTTGACTTAGGTTGGACCGGCTTTTCCTCTATGGATATGGCCCTTCTGTCCTTATCAAATTCGACTACACCATACCGCTCGGGGTCACTAACGTGGTAAGCAAAAACAGTAGCGCCATCGTTGCGATCGATGGCCGCTTTAAAGAGCTCACTCACCCCATGCCCGTAGAAGATATTGTCACCGAGAATGAGGCAGGAGGGACTGTTACCTACAAAATCCGCTCCGATTATATAGGCCTGAGCGAGCCCATCGGGTGATGGCTGCTCGGCATAGGATAGCGAAATTCCCCATTTGGAGCCGTCGCCGAGAAGCGCCTGAAAATTCGGCAAGTCCTTCGGCGTCGAGATGATCAGGATATCGCGGATACCGGCGAGCATCAGGGTCGACAAGGGATAATAGATCATCGGCTTGTCATAGACCGGCATGAGCTGCTTGGAGGTGACCAGGGTCATGGGATGCAGTCGCGTTCCACTGCCGCCAGCCAGAATGATGCCCTTCATGTTTCTTCTCCCGATATCTTCACAGATAGGTTTTGGATGCGACAAGGCGTTCAACAATGTCATACACGGATCTCTGCCACCTCGGCAGCTCCACGACATGAGCGGCTCTCAGTGCAAAATTGCTCAACCGAGAATTGGCAGGACGTTTTGCCGGTGTTGGGTACTCCGCGGTCGATATCCGTCCAACCGTTGCGCTGGGGCCACCTTTAGAAGCCGATACACGGAAGATTTCCTCTGCTAAATCGGCCCAACTCGCCTCCCCCCGCCCGGACATATGAAATATACCCCGCAAAGCAGCATCGGCATCTTCGACCATATTGTGGGCAACCGTGAAAATTCCGTCGGCTATGTCCAGCGCTGACGTAGGATTGCCGACTTGATCGGCCACCACATTCACCGTATCGCGGGTCTCCGCCAGACGCAGCATGGTCTTCACAAAATTCTTGCCGAAGGGGCTGTAGACCCAGGCAGTGCGCAGGATGACAACGTTGTCCGTAGCCTGCAGTAAGGCGCGTTCACCTTCTAGCTTGGTGCGTCCATAAGCACTCATCGGTCCAACTGCATCGGTTTCGACGTATGGCTCACTCTTCATCCCGTCAAAGACATAGTCGGTGGACAGATGAATGATCGGGATCTTCCGTGAAGCCGCAACCTCAGCCAAAACACGCGGACCAAAAGCATTGACCGCTCGCGCCGCCTCTTCGTCGCTTTCCGCCTGATCGACAGCCGTATAGGCGGCTGCCGAAATGATCAGATCCGGCTTGGTCTCTTCCACAGCGGATCGAATACTGCTTGGATTGGCTAGGTCGAGAACCGGTCGACCAACAGCGATCAGTTCTATCCCATTATGTTCCGAACGCTTGCTTTGCTCGAGGAGAGACTGCACGACCTGGCCTTCCCGCCCCGTCACGAGATACCGCAATCTGGATGTCATTCCGCGGCATCCGTCTTGAGGATGCCGAGACGCTGGCCGGAATAGCCTTTGCGCAACGGCGCCCACCACCATTCGTTATCGATATACCAGCGCACCGTCTTTTCGATACCGCTGTCGAAATTCTCCTGCGCCTTCCAACCCAGTTCGGTCTCCAGCTTCGTCGCATCGATGGCATAGCGCGCGTCATGCCCAGGGCGATCGGTCACATACTGGATCAAGCTCTCATGTGGTTTGCCGGAGGGGCGCAACTCGTCCATCAGGCTGCAGATACGCTTGACGACATCAATGTTGCGCCGCTCATTGCGTCCGCCGACATTGTAAGTCTCGCCGATACGGCCGCGCTCCGCGATAATATCGAGGGCGCGTGCGTGATCCTCGACATAAAGCCAGTCACGGATATTGGCGCCATTGCCGTAGACCGGCAGAGGCTGGCCATGAAGTGCGTTGAGGATGACCAGTGGAATGAGCTTTTCCGGGAAATGGAAGGGGCCGTAATTGTTCGAGCAGTTGGAGACAACGACCGGCATCTTGTAAGTACGCGCCCATGCCTTGGCCAAGTGATCGGAAGCGGCCTTTGACGCGGAATAGGGAGAGCTCGGATCATAGGGAGTGGTCTCAGTGAAGAGACCGTCATCTCCCAGCGAGCCATAGACTTCATCGGTCGAGACATGCAGGAACCGGAAGCTGTCTTTCGCCTCACCAGAGAGGCGCTGCCAGTGGGCGCGCGCCCCTTCCAGCATGGTGAAGGTGCCAAGCACGTTCGTCTCGACGAAGTCCTTCGCACCGGTGATCGACCGATCGACATGGCTCTCCGCAGCCAGATGCATGACGCGATCGGGGCGGAAACTTTCGAAGGCTTCACTGATGGCGCGGCCGTCGGAGATGTCCGCCTTGAGGAAACGGTAGTGGTTATTGCCCTCGACAGATGCGAGGGATGTCAGCGTTCCGGCATAGGTCAGCTTATCGATGTTGAGGACATCATAACCCTTATCCAGAACAAGATGGCGGACCAGTGCGGACCCAATGAAGCCGGCGCCGCCGGTGACGAGAACGCGCATAAAACCCTCTCACTCTCCAAACACAAAGGATGTCGGTAGATCCGCCAAAGTCGGCTGACGCCTGTCCTTGTCCGAGAGCACGACAGCATCGCCTGACACCGGCCAGTCGATACCGATGGCCGGATCACTCCACAGCAGACCACGATCATGCTCCGGGCTGTAGTAGTCCGTCACCTTGTAGCTGATGATCGTGTCGGGCACGAGCGTGCAAAAACCATGGGCAAAACCGGCAGGAACCCAGAGCTGCTCCCCGTTCTCCGCCGTTAACTCGGCCGAAACATACTGCCCAAAGGTCGGCGACCCCTGTCGAATATCGACGGCGACATCCAAAAGCGCGCCGGCGGTGCAAGATACAAGCTTACCCTGAGCCTTCGGCGGCAGCTGGAAATGAAGCCCACGCACAGTCCTGACTTCGGCTGAAAAAGACCGATTGTCCTGAACGAAATGCACCGGCCCTGCCTGCTCCTGAAACAGGTTCTCCCGGAACGTCTCCATGAAGTAGCCGCGGTTATCACCAAATTTCTTCGGCGTTATCAAGATCACGTCCGGAATAGAGAGGCTGTCGAATTTCATAGAAGCTTCATAACCTTGAGGTGATTTGAAGTGAGCTGATGACGGAGTGGTAAATATCATGGCTTTCAGGTGCAAGTTCTAATCCTCCGCCACAAATAAATTCGCTCATGTTGGTAAAATAGCGAGGCGCAGTTGGCGTTACCAACTTCTCAGCGAGGCATGCTATTGGCTCGCTGGAGGTAAGACGTATGGGCCTCACAAATCAGAGCGACGAGATCCAGCAGAATAGCGGTGCGTTCGCCAAGCCAAGTCAACGCTTCCTCGCTGATATAAAAGTGCTTCGAGTAGCGGGCTTTCACATAAGCCTCATTCAACGTGTTGAACCAACCACGTTCCCTCTGCTGGTCACGTGGAAAGGCATCCGCCAAACGGTGATCCTGTTCTTCCGCCAGCGAACGTAGAAACTTCACATTATGGGATGGCGGCGCGTAGTTCGTTAACGTGAGAAGAACACAGGAGTAAGCTTGCTCCAAGGCTTGGTGGAGCTCAAACGCAGCGACACGGAGTTCCTTTTCTCCACGATAAAAATTGAAACCACGTAAAAACGTATTCGCAAGGGAGAAACGGTCTGAAAAATGCTCCCGCGCCACCCGTAGCTTTTCCTCCGGCGTCAATGCCACAGGCTCCGCCAGCGGCTCATCATCGAGTTCATAGAGCGCGATGCCTTCCTTGCGGATGTCGGAGAAGAAATACTGCCCTTCCTTTAGGTAGGTGTTCACCTCGCGGCGGGAATGCACGATGAAGCTAACAGGGGTTTCGATCTGCGAATCGCGGATCAACCGGTCTGCCGCCTTGTACCAGTAGGTCGCATAGTCGCAGAGCTTGCGGTTGTTGACGATGACCAGAAGGTCAAAGTCGGAGCGATAGCCTTTCATGGTGAAAGGCTCGTCCACCCAGCCACCCTTGGCATAGGAGCCGAATAGGATGACCTTCAGAATACGTCCGCGCTTCTTGAATTCGGCTGTCCCGTCCTTCAACGCGTCCTCGAATTCCTCGTGCAGAATTTCGACCGCACGGGCGATCTCTTGTTGCTTCTTCGGAGGGATGTGATCGAGGGAGGATTTCATCATGGACAGCATTTCAATCGTTGAGTTGGCTTTCTGAAGGGCCAAGAGTAAACATCTGACGCAACCCTATACCAGCAATGCCGCGCACAAAATCAGAAAGGTGCACCCTCATAGACGAGGCGATTTTAGGTTGTGACAGCGTTACCAGCCAGGCCTCGAACTTCATCATCGCAAGCTTTCCTCTTGCCATTAAAGTCCTCAGCGATTGCTCCGAACCACTGGAAGCACAACCTCGCAGGTCTGCTCCTTCTGACTTTTCAGCATCTGCTGAATGCAGCTGTCGATCGTTTCGCGATTGTTATCATAGACCCATCCACCCCTTGAAATAGCTCTCCCCGCAACGGGATCTGCAACGTCGATCATGGCTTGGCCGGCGTTGAAGCGGTCTTGCCCCATGACCAGAGCTGCCGCATGACTGGCCATCGAGACCGGCAACAAACGCGACAAGAAGAGCACAACCACGATACCTGTCAGAAAACCCGCCAAGCCGACGACGACCAGCCACTGGTTTTGCTGCCTGGCTTCTCGTGCACTGGCCACGTGGGCAGCAAGATCACGTGCCGTGCTCTGAAAATCGCGGCTTTCATGCTCGAATTGCTGCGCCGCGACGCGCATTAGGCTCTCACCGCTGCGTTCGATCACCCGCGCATAATGCTCGGCGCCCTGACGCAGAACCGGTAACTGTTCGATGCCCTGCAGGCGCGCGTTCATCTGTGACAGCACTTTGTTTGTGCGGCCTATCTCCGCGCTGTAATCGACAGGCGCTCCCTGTCGATCCAACTGATCAAGGGCATACTCGACCCCTTTGCGGATGGTTGTCATTTCACGGGTGAGATTGCCGTGAAGACTTTCGACCCGAGACCGAAGTGCCTCGAAAGCCGCAGCAGCATCTGCTTCATGATCCTCGAGATCTTCCGGCTCCCGTCTGTCGGAACCGCGAAACAAATCACTATCGTTGTTAGGATGTTGCGCCATCGGCATCCCTCTACCGTTCCAGACCCAAGCTCTGGCTGCGGGTCTGCGATAGCTCCCGATCCATCGCCTTGGCTGTGGTCTCGCCTTGCCGGACGGAACTGATGCCCAGTTCCTGGGTCCGACGGCGCAAGGCGGCATCAAGCGGACCGTCACGCTCCAATTCCTTGGACAGGCTCCGCAACTGCTGCTCAACCTTACCGCGGGCTTCCTCATGCTGCCAACCATCAAGCGCGTGTCGCTCGGTCTGTAATACCTGCCAGCGCTCAATGAAGCGATCGGCGCGAACACTCGGATCGGCCAGAGCGGCGCGCTCGCGATCCATCCCGGCAACAAGCTGAGCAAGACGTTCCCGTCCGGAAAACTCCGTCATTGCTTCGCTCGTTTGGGCGTCATGCTGTAAGGCAGATCGAATGAGATCATGGGAACCAGGCCGAGCTTCATTGAGCTTTTGCGCTGCGCGAGCAATTTCCTGTCGCTGCACCTCGAGAAGCGGCAAACCCTGCTCAACTTGCCTCTGAGCTGCACTGAACGCCTGCGCATAGTGATCCACAGCCTGTTCGAAGCTCGACAGGGGCCGGATCCGCTCTGCCAGCCTGTCAGGCTCTGCTCGATCGGGCTCTTGGCCGAGGCCTTGCGCTGGTGAACCGGTGTTATGTTTGGGACCTGCGTTGAGCTTGAGGCCGGTAAACATGCTGCGTCGTTGTGGCTGGCGCTTTGGAGCATCCGTTTCGGCCGCCTCATGTTGCTGCCGCGCGCCAAGACCTGTGTCGCCAAAGGGCTCAGGACGCCCTTGCGAGGGGGTACGCTCCGCCAAGGAAGAGCGCTCGCTGAGGGGCTCATCCTGAGCCTCCCGGATGGTGTGACCCACATGGGAGCGCTCATGATGCTTGTGCTCTTGTATGTCATCAAGCTGAATTTGGTTCCGGACACCGAACTGGGCGGCAATCCCACGCCGCTCGGCAAACTCCTGCACATAATCGAGCGTCGTTTCCTTCGCGCCGGACCGCGACAGGCGGTTTTCAAGCTGCTGATAGGTCAGTTCATCACCCTTTATCACACGCCACGAATGGCGCTGGCTTTGCGCACCATCTGGAAGCATGACGGACGTAGCGCCCTGCTGCTGAAGATCGATCCGCTCTCCAATTGCCGGCTGGGCGTCCCTCATTGTCTGACCAAGTTCGACACCCCAGACGGTGGAGCGCTGCCCCTTGTCGTTCTCCAGCGTCACGAAGTAGCTCTCGCGATCGCCAGCCTGGTGTTTGTAGGGCGCTGCCCCATGGTCGAGGAGTTTACCACCGGCTCGACCGAGGAATTCCCCGGCATCAACATAAAGGCCGACACCGTCGCGATGACGCGTCATCGCGACATAGGCCAGATGTCGGTCCATGGTCCCCGAGGCCAGAACAAAGGCACGATCGACTGTCGCCCCCTGATTTTTATGGATCGTCGTGGCGTAGCCGTGATCAATCGCTTGGTAATCATTGATGGGTACTGTGACGAGGCTGGCTTCAGCGGAAGCCTCAGCACCGGCCCCGTCGAGGTGAATGTGTAGTGCGTTTCGCTCGATGGCCTTCACCTCCCCCAGCATGCCATTCTTCACGCCAAGCTCTCGGCTGTTCTCTAGAAAGACGACCCGGTCTCCAGGGGCAAAGCTGCGTGGCCCGTCATTGGTCTGGAATGTAAACTCACCGCCCTCTTCACCGCGTCCCAGTTGATGGCTGTCCTGGAGACTGGTGCGGATCGCGGCATTCAATGCCCGCACATCCGCACGCCGATGCGCCATGGCAACCCGGGTGCCATCCGGATGCTGCTCACGGTCGGCAAGATAATCGCGGACGATTGCCGCACGCGCCTCATCGCGATGGGACGCAAAGTGGACATTGCCGTGGTCTCGGTAGGACGCCAAAGCCTCCGCGGTTTTATGGGTGGCAAAGGAAACCGAAGCGGCCCGCTGCCAATCGATCTTCTGACGTCGGATTTCGGAGAGTTCTGCATAGCCTATCTGCTCGGCAATGGCTCGGAACGGGGCACCCGCACCGATGGCCTGAAGTTGCTCGTGATCCCCAACGAGAACGATCTTCGCACCTCGTGCTTCTGCCTCAGCGACGAATCGGGATAACTGCCGGCTTCCGATCATGCCGGCCTCATCTATGACGAACACGTCGCCGCGACTGAGGATCCCACGATCGCGCTGCCATCCATGTGACCATGAAGCAAGCGTCCGGCTCTGAATTCCGGAACTCTCCGCCAATCCTTCAGCGGCCTTGCCCGACAACGCGGCCCCATGGACCTTGTACCCTTGTCGCTCCCAGGCATCACGTGCGGCCGCCAACATGGTAGACTTGCCAGCACCGGCAAAACCCACAACGACAGCCATACATTCCGAACCGGTGATGTGCCGGATCGCAGCCTTTTGCTCCTCGCTTAAGCCCGGACGCTTGAGCATCTCACGATCGTCGATGCCCTCACCGCCCTGCTCTCCAGAACGTGAAGTTGCTGTCCTTGCACCGATCAGTTCGTCCTGTAGCCTCATAGCCTGATCGACATGATGTCGATCAACGCCATGGCTGCGGGCATGCGCCATTCGGTGAGCCCCGTCAGCCATGGCGCGCTCGAGCTCCAGCATTTCTCGTGTCGAATACCGTGCAAGCTCCCCCTCACCCGTCATGTCATCCAGGCGCTCCGCCTGAAGCAGCACGAGAGATGGTGATGCCATCACAGACGCGAACGCATTCTGGAAAGCTTGGTGATCGTCGCTGATGTATCGATGCAGAGCCCGCGCGACATCGTGGCGATCGAAGACGCTCTTTTCCTGGCTGATGAGCGTCAGCACCTGCTCCGGCTTCTCGCGGATCAGCTCGGCATTACGGAGCGCAGCTTCCTCGTCCAGCCGCGCCCGCTCAATACCCATTCCCTTGCGTTGCATTTGCGTTGCATGCACGCCCAAATGCCCTGTTGGCGCAAGTTCCAGCCCGCGCTCCATATGGGAACGATGATCAATACGGACATCCAGGCCTTCACGCTGAAGCTGAGAATTGGCAATCCCTTCCCACGCCTGCCTGATATCCCGAAGCTGCATATCGGTCGTTGGAAGACCCTGCGACAACAACCGTGCATTCTTGTACTCAAGAGTGGTCTTCTCGCCGAGCCCCTGTGACGAAACCTGCCGCGTCGTCATCATGACATGCGCATGGTAGTTCCTGATATCGCCTTGCTCATGCGGGGCGTGGATCGCAAAATCCACTGCTGTCCCATAGCGGTCTGCGAGATGGTGAGCAAAAGCGCGAGCAACTTCGATACGCCCTTGTTCCGACAGTTCATGCGGAAGCGCGACCTCGAATTCGCGAGCAACGCGCGAGTCCTTGCGATTTTCCGAATGCTCGGCCGCATTCCACAAAGCAGAGCGATCCAGCGCCCAATCGGCATCTACGCCATCGGGAAGAACAATTTCGCAATGCTCGACGCCGCCCTTCCGCGTGAAATCATGCACAACGCCATCGCGTTCGTTTAGCAGTCGAGCTGCACATCGATAGGCGGCAGATGCGACTGCACTACGGCCAGAAGAGCGCGAGATCGGCTTCGCGGACAGATGATAGATCGCCAAATGCATGCTCCAATACAATTTGCATGCTACTGCGCATCGACTTATACAGCAAGTCGTAAGTGCGCCCTTGTAATCTCAGTCGCTTACTCTCCTTCGACCACGGTGGAGGCATTGGCTGAACCGTGGTCTATCACTCGAGACAACGGAACAAGCTGCATAAGGGTGCCATTGGGGATGACAGATCTCCCTGGCGCACTATAGTGAGCCCGAAATCAGAATGGAGGTTTCAGAGGATGGTAATGTCAGAGCGGGAAACCAACGTATCTGCAGCAAAGCATGCAAGGCAGATTGCTCACCGCAGGAGACCATGGCAACTGCTCATGCTCAGCAACAACAACCAACCGTCGTCTTTCAGCGAAGAGACGGTAGCGGCTCTCACACGCATTCTGGATCTTCTGCCGCATGTGCCGGGATTAGCCCTGCAGACCAAGTTCGGTGAGGTTCACGTCAGTCGCGACTTTTCCGGTGATACCACGAGCGCAGTTGATGCCTTGATTACGACCGTCTTGAAAGACGATCCGAACATTACCGGGATTACCTTCCCGGGAACCGGCAAGCGACCAGAGCACACAGCTACGATAAAAGACCCGCATTGCCTGCCTGCGGGAAAACAGTTCGCCGCCGTCAATCAAGCGCAGAAGGCTGGCCTCATCGGCAGCAGCGAGGCGATCCGTAGGACCAAAGCAATCGGCAACAAGGAGTGAAGCGATGGTCCGCAAATCGATCGAGGAACGCCTCGCCCAGTTGGATGCGCAGCGCTCTGCTCTCAAGGCAAGACTGTCCAAGCAGGAGCGTGCCAACGATACCCGTCGCAAAGTGCTGCTCGGCGCCCTCGTTTTGCATCGCCTTGAACATTCAGATGACCCGGAATTCACCAAACGTCTGGCTGATTGGCTACGCCGTGAGTTGCCAGGTTTTCTGACACGCGAGAACGACAAGGCGCTTTTCGAAGATCTGTTGAAGTGACAGTCGCGTCCCGTCAGGCGTCAACCATCAGAACTGGGCGGAGAGGGAAAGCGAGTTGCGTTTCGATAGAGCACAGCCTCTCGGCAATGTCAGCGCTGAGGTCAGGATCGCGCGCATGTCTTCGCCGCCTGCCCTCTTCTCGAAAGCAAGTTCGGTCTCTTCCAAAACGTGTTCGACCAAGGCCGTTGACGTGCATGCCGACGGCCAGACTTGTCACAGCCCCAAACGACTACAAAGACGTGTGATCGATCCGGAGATCAGGCCCTGGCTAAGAAAAGAAATATGGAATGTGAGATTCTGTCCGATGAACGGACTCACGTAAATCCAGAAGTCTGAGAAGCCTCCGCGCCCATTCGCCTGTGGTTGATTGCGCCTCGGCCATCCGCTCAATGACGAGGCGGCCGCCTATTTCCTGAACGTCATGTTCGGCACGGGTAATCGCCTTTTCCTGTTCAGCCTGTTCCTGATCCAGAGGAAGAGGACTGGATCCGCCATCGACAGCGTGTTCGGCCTGCTGCGGCCGCATAAGCCGGTAGGCATTGGAAGTCTGCTGTACCTGCGGACCAGATCCCTCCCTGTTCGTCGGCACATAGCGGCGTAACCAGTCGATAAAACCGTGCCGTCGAAGCGCATTGAGTGCCTTCCAGATCGCATCGCGTGAACGGTTGAGCTTTTGCACCAGCGTTGCGATCGACGGTTCCAGCCGACCGGTCTTATGATCGATCAGGTTGACCATGTATTCGAGCACTTCGATCGCCACGATACCGAGCGGGCCGTTCTTCTTTCCGGCTTCCTTGCGCAGCTTCTCGTAGCGTTTGGCGAGAACCACCAGGCTCCACCCTTCCCTTCTGCTGACTGCACGCCAAAAACCTGCCTCGCAGTGACCCCGGAGTCTCGAATTCCGTCGGACCGGCTGAACTTGATGGTCATGGTTCATCGGTGCGCGGTTTGTCACCGCACCAAATGTGATCGACATGGGTATCGTCCTCGTCTCCTGTTGGAGGGCCGGGAGCGACAGACAAAGAATCAGCGTTCCGGCAAGAGAGACCTCTTGCCGATGCGAAAATTCTCACCTATGTTGAGAGCATGTCCTCAGTTGTTTGAGCTCTCAGCACAGATATCTGTAGTCCCAAAAACCCCTGCCGCGCCAACGGCGGGGTTTTTCATTTATGCCCTTATGTTTTCGATATAAAACCTCACGGCTTCCTCGATGAGCGGCGCGCGTGATGACACGCCACGCTCTTTCTTCATACGGTCGAGTTCCTCAACGGTCTCGGCCGATAGAAATACGGTCACCGACACCTGACCCGCGGCTCTCTGCCGCGCTCGATGTTCAGCAACGCTGATGCGAATCTTTTCAGTTGGACGTTTTGCCATATTTACATGTAGCCCATCATTGGGCTGATATCGCAACCCTTAAAATCAGAAAGCACAACTATTCATACTCATTCACGCCAGCATGTCGACCTGGGGAATCATCAGGTGCCAACTGGAATGCTATGTCTTATCCCCTTTTCGATCTCATTAAATGCTATTATGATAGCCATAAAAGTCGATTTTTGCGCTTAAGTGATAACATGCTGGCATTTAATTTGTCGTCACCTGAAGACCTAATTCAAGGCCTGGCGCATAGAATGAAGCGCCGGCGGATCGAGAGCGGATTGACCCAACGGGAACTGGCGACAAAATCGAACGTCTCTTACGGATCGCTGAGGCTGTTTGAAGCCAGCGGGAAAATTTCCCTTGAGAGTCTTGTGAAACTTGCTTTCGCTCTTCAGGCAGAGGCTGAGTTTGAACACCTGTTTCCCAGCCGGCCGCCTCAGACCATCGATGATGTCGTCGATCGCCCCCTGAAACAGCGGGTGCGCCGGAGATGAAGTTCAAGCCAGTCCAGCGGATGAGCGTCTATCTGCATCTTGATGGCGACGAGAGAAAACTCGGGACGCTGGCTTGGAGTGGCAAGGAACGGAGGGCTTATACGGACTTCATGGGCTATTAACGACAGCCTGCCGGACGGTTGGGATCGTCTTTTGCTCAACCGCCGTCTGCAGCGGGTATGCATTGACTATACCCGGCTTACACCCATCGACCGTCTCTCGGCGGTTGGCCAAACGGGAATGGGCGCACTGACCTACATTCCTGACCTGCCGGATGATCACAGACGAACGGCTGACAGTGACCTCGACTGGTTCGCTGACCAGGTGGAGTTGGTCCAGCCGGAAACGGACATTGCCGACATCGACAGTTGCAAGGAGATCAAGCCGGATCGGGTTTGGGAACCTAAAAACCATCAGTGTCTTTAGCGCAAGAAACTGATACAAAGAGCCACGTTGTAACCATAGGCTTCGAAGTGCTTCTCGAATTGCTCGAAAAACACTGGATCAGAGTTGAGCGTATTGGCGCAGATGCTGAAAAGCGCGGCGAGAAGATCGGGATGAAGCCTTCATGGGAAGATGGCCACCTGATCGAGCGCTCCCGGACAGCTACGGAGGCAATGGAAGAACGTCAAAAGCCGCGTCAAACCAGAAGCTGAGTTTTGCATGCCGAAGCCGTATTGCATCATCTTCGCTGGTGCCCAACGGCTCTGGTAAATCGTCCATCTATGAAAAGATTCAGCCTCCGGGGGGATTCGTCATTGCGGTAGCTGCTCTGAACGCCGCTATATGGCAATGCAGAAAGGTCAGCAGGCACCTCCCCTCCTCCGCTTGCCTTGCGCCTTACCACAATCTCAATTTCTTTGTCAGCGCTGTCCCCCAGCGTGGGTTGTTCGAAGCCACTCTCATCCCCATACGTCTTGCCACGCCTTAAATTCCGACGGTCTGACCTGGTAGCGGGCAAAGTTGCCTTCATGCATCCCGATGAGCTCGTCCTCCACGATCTCGGTGAATCTGGCTCTATCTTCCGACACGACACGACTGCTCGCCCATGATGACACCTCGTTTCTGATCTGCTTGCGTCCTACCTTTGCGCGGATCAGCATGGCGACAATCTCGCGCAACTCGGAGCGATATTTCAGCCGGAATGGATCGGGCTCCCCGAGGGATTGCCGAACTGCCGCATATCTTGCGGCCGAGCGTTCATAGGCCCAGAAGAAAACGTCTCTCAGCAGAGAAACGTCGTTCAGTTCATAGACGCCAAGAATTGCATCCGTGTAGGCGCGCTGAGAAACATCCGTGAACGAAAGGGGTGAGAGGTTACTTCGAATCAGCGGGATATTTGCGGCGAGGCGCGAGACCCGTTTGTTCACGTCGTCAAACGGTTGCAAATATGGCAGGTGGACCATCACGAAAAATGCCTGTTCGAATGGATCCTCTATTGCTGACGCCTTTTGCAGCAGCTGATCAAAAGACTCCTCGATTAGCTGAGGGACTTCGAGGGGATGAAAAACCGACTGGTCAATGCCAACAGCCACATAACGCAGACGACCGGATGCCGACGGGTCTGCCAACAAGTTATTTGAAAGCAGGGCGTGGAGGTTCAGGAGCGTATACCGATTGAAGTCTATCTCTTCTGCGGTCCCGATCAGGAACTCGATTGCATCCTTGTGGTTGAGGATCATCTGCGCTTCAATATGGTCACGACCATTTGCTTCTTCACCAAACTCAATCAGGCGTCTCGTGTCGAGCAAGGAATAGGTGTTGCCTTCGAGGCGGCTAGAGTTCCATGCAAGATCGATCAACAAGCGATTGAAAATGAGCTTGGCATACGTGCCTGCCGGCTGAGGAGCAGTTTTTAGCCTGCCAATTTCCTGGAGACGTTCGCGCTCCTCGAGCCGGAGATAATACGTGGAATTCGGTTCGTACTTATCGAGAAAATCCATTTTGTAACCCACAGGCTTGCGAGCTCCTGTCGGCTGCGTAATGTAATCGCGAACCGCCTTCCCTTCATTGGACATCCTGATCAGACGACCATAGTCCTCGTCCTTTTGGGCCCGTTCGCCGACAACAGGTTTTCCGGATATCCCAAGGTGATACTTCGCCCATCGACCGCTGCCGCTCATTCGCAACAGCCCGACTTCAACGAGCTGTTTCAGCCGATACTGAAGCGTGCGGCGCGGAATATCTTCTGATAAACATTTTGCGATATCTGGCGCGGAAATGCCATCGGAGTGACCCGCCACAATATCCCGCAGCTCTTTCAGTGCATCGTCCGAAATTTTGTTCGTCATTGTCGAGATTCTTGCGCGTAGAGTTTAAGCGCAATTATGCGTGTGTAGGCGCAATATTCAAGCGTAAACGCAACTTTGAATCCTAGACGCAAGGATCATCGCGCATAGAAAGTAAGGAAGCCGTTGAAGGTGGCAAAACTGACGGACGATTCTTTCAAAAACATCTTGCCATATACCGCTGTTTTGAAAGAGGATTATGAAATCGATATCATTATGATTTTCCGGAAGTGCTCCGGTAGTTTCATAAACGACCGTTTTTGAAAGGTGTAACATGCTGATCGGCTATGCAAGGGTTAGCAAGGGAGACGAGCAGTCAAACAAGGCGCAGGCACGGGCCTTGGCAAATGCTGGCTGCGCGCGCGTGTTTGAAGAGAAGGCCTCGGGTGGACGTTGGGATCGGCCAGAGCTTCACCGCATGCTTGACCAGCTGCGCGAGGGCGACACTGTCGTCGTCTGGAAGCTCGATCGGCTGTCGCGCTCTTTGAAGGATGTCCTTCACCTGATGGATCGCATCGCCGCGGCAGGCGCCGGCTTTCGGTCGTTAACTGAGGCGATCGATACCACCACCCCGGCAGGGAGGATGATGATGCAGATGGTGGGATCCTTCGCTGAATTCGAGCGCGCCATGATCCGCGAAAGAACCTCGGCGGGTCTTGCCCAGGCGAGAGCTGAAGGCCGGGTTGGCGGACGTCGCAGAAAACTCGATCCACACAAGCGCCGTGAGATCGCCGAGAGCGTCTTGTCTGGTCGAAAGAGCGGCGCCGAGATGGCAAGGCTCTACGATATCAGCGAACCAACAGTTTCTCGAATTGTTGCTGAACATCGGCAGGGATTTGAGATCGGTTCTAACGGCTGACGACACACCTTGGCCAAGAGATCTTAACCTTGGGGAAATCACTCAGCCTTCCAGCATCTTGCCGCGTAAAACACGTTCCAAAAGCAAGCCGAGAAACAACGATGTCATGCCAAAGCCGATAAGGTACTCTTTATCCAGGATCTTCGTGCTGTAAGTCGGATAGTATGCAACCCGCATCCATTCTACCGCATGAACAACCGGATTATAGGATAACGGCGTGGAGAGCACATCCGGCAAACTAGAGATGACAAAAAGGGTCCCAGAGCCGATATAAACTAAAATCATCATCAAGGCATAGATCGTGGCGAAAAAGGGCGAGAACATCACGATGACGCCTGCTAAGACACCGACACCGACGGCAAGCAGCAAAGTGGCAAAGTAAGCCTCTACCGCCTCCGATAGATCCCACGGAAACGGATTATCTCCAATCGCATATATAATCGCGACTACCAATATCAGCGTTATGAACGCGGCCACAACCTCCAGAAATGCACGTGCCGTCATTATATCAACAACGGTAACGGCCGGAAAAGCAAGCATAGGCCGATTTAGTATCAAAGATAGCGACATAAATCTCGATATGTACATAAATGCTAGCGTGGGAATGAGCCCCGTAGCAAAGAATACATAAAGGCTATCTCCGAAAGGTGTTCTACGCCCGGTCAGCGAGTAGATCATCAAAAGGATCAGCATATGTGCCAACGGCCAAAGAGACACAATCAAGAAGCCGAGGCCATGATTGAAGAACCGGGTACGCATATCGCGCAAAATAACAGCCGTCATTACGTTGCGCTTTGAACGAAGCGCTTCGGGAAAACTGATGCGGGTTCTCGTTGTTGAAACCATTGATATCCCGCTAGCCAGTCAGAGCGCACTCGCCTCAAGTGTATTTAAGCAATATTCTAGCTCATATATTGCGCAGACGATGTGATAGAATGAACTCGCGGGTGCGGCTTCGTCAATGAAGCGGCCGTCAGCCATCATTTTGTCACGCCATAGACCCGGCGTTGGCACGGCAAGGAATCGATTGAGGGCGTCGGCCGCGCTTGACGCAGAGCGCAGATACCGTGCCCTCTCCTGCCCCTCAGACAAGACAGCTAGCCGAATTGCGCTCTTCAGCCATTCGGTCTGGGGCCACAGACGGGCAAGATCATCATGGACCGAGAAATCGTCAAGGAGTGACATGACAGCCACCTTACGATCGCCGCAAATGCCATATGCTTCACCGATGTCAAACAACCGTTTGGAATGTGCCAGAGCTTTTTCATTGCCGCGACGCTCACCCCAGCGAGCGAGTAGCCACGCCCATTCAAACTGATGGCCAGGCTCCATGATGCGGCCCTTTTCACCGTCGTACGGCGTCCAGTCTGCATTGAAGAACTCTCTTAGCCCGCCGGTCTCCGCATCGATGAAATGGGACATACATAGGTAGGCGATTTCATCGGCAAGATCACGCCAATCGCTCTGTTTGAATCCTTCCATTTCCTCACACGCCAATGCGGCCTCAAACAGGTGCATATGCGGATTTGAGCAAAGAGGCAGTCTTGCCGGAATAGCCTCGTGGAAGCCGGCGTGTCCATGGGCGTAGTTTTGGCGGAGAGAAGAGAGCATGCGCGACGCTCTTTCACCCATCTCCTGCTGAAGGGAGGGATAGACCTTGGCCGTGTAGCAGAATGCCAAAATGGCGAAGGCTTGGTTGTAGAGGTCGAAGCTGGCGTCAACGAGTTCTCCCTCAGCACTGGCAAGTGCACCGTAAAAACCATCAGATCGCCGGTAGACCCTGTCAAAGTATTGCAGACCCTCGATGACAAGCGGTTGCCAGTTGCCGCTCCACCCTCGTGAGCCAGCCTCGGCAAAACAATATATCTGGCGGGGATGGATACGACCACGCCGGTGCGAGTTCGTCGGCGAGCCTGCCAAATCAATCGTCTCGACGAAGCCGCCGTCCTGTCCTCGGAATCCGTTGATTTGCCAAAGCGGAAAAGCCTGCTCATGTAGCCAAGTTTGAAAGTGGTCGGCTTGATTTAAGATCTGCGAGATAGTGGCGCTCATCGTCGAACTTTTTGAGTAGATTGCCATGCGCTTATAAGACGGACGAGGCAATATCTAGCGGTGAATGCGTTCGCCGCGGGGAAAAACGCTTTGGTATGCGGTCTTTCACATTAACCCATCGGACAAGACGTTGGAACGACATTTAGCTGGTAGCTACTATATAGCTACCAGATAGCGGATTTACCAGATAGCTATCCGATACCGTTGGTACCATTTATATCTGGTAGCTATCTGTTATCATTTGATATGATAGCTTCCGCGAAACGTTGAGGACAAACCATGCCAGTCATATCGTTCGCCAACCCCAAGGGCGGAGCAGGCAAGACCACATCTGCCCTACTTCTCTCTGGAGAACTTGCTGCCCGAGGTGCCAGTGTTGCCATTATCGATGCGGACCCTGAACGCTGGATCTCCCAATGGGCAGCGCTCCCGGGAAAGCCTGATAAGATCACGATCATCGGCAATGTCACCGAAGACACGATCACCGACCTCATAGAGGAGGCGTCTTCGCAACATCAGTTCGTGATCATCGACTGCGAGGGCACAGCCAGTCTGATGGTTGCGAATGCGATCGGCATGTCTGATTTCGTCATCATCCCGACGCAGGGCGCTTCCATGGATGCCAAGGGTGCGTCGAAAACCATCAAATTGATCCGTAACCAGGCCAGAATGGCCCGGCGTGAGATCCCCTTTGCCGTTCTTCTGACACGTGTGAGTGCTGCCGTCACATCCCGTTCTTTGAAGAACGTCCGGGAACAATTGGATCAGGCGGGGATCGATGTCTTCGCGGTTTCTATCGTCGAACGTGCCGCGTACCGCGACCTCTTGGACTTTGGCGGATTGCTATCGACACTTGACCCAAAGCAGGTGAGCAACATCGACAAAGCGATCCAAAACTCGATGGAGTTTGCAGCGGAAGTGATTAGCAGACTGACGAAGATTGGTCAGCAGGGGAGGGCGGCCTGATGAACAAGCGCCCTAGCCTCGGGTTTGATGATGCCGCGGATGACGCAGCCGCACCGGGTACGCCGCTTGCTTTGGATCTAAGCCAGTTCCAACCGAAGCCCGCCAGACGGCCGGACAAGGAATCCGTTGAGCGTGCGGCGGAACAGGCCCAGTTTCGGAGTCGGGAGCCAAAGCCTCCGGTTCCTACAGTGCCTTCGCCTCCGTCTGGTCGAGCTATTCGGCGCAGACGAACAGGTCGCTCTGCCCAGCTGAACCTTAAAGTGAGGCCCGATACGATCGAACAGTTCTATGCGATCGCCGATGCCAATGGCTGGGGTTTGGGTGAAGCCTTCGAAAAGGCGGTGGATCTTCTCGCTAAGGGGCAATCCGGTCAATCGACCTCCTGAGCAAATCTTGATGTTCTGAGCTCCCGACGGATCCGAGTAGGATAGTCCGGACTTTGCCGACACGACAAATTTCCTGACGATGTGCCATCGCGGGCCAAAATCGGATTTTCGCCCATCAATCTTGACGCGTCTCGCCCTATGGTTCGCCGGATGGTGGCCAAAATAGCACCCTTTTTGTCGCTGTATTTCTCAATTTTTTTCGATCATTTGCGTTTTCATTATGGACTTAGGGAGCTGTTTTTTGTCGGGGCCCTTTTGTTTTTGTCTGGTTTTAAACGTTTTATATAGTTTTAGCGGGAAAAACGGCTTATTTTTTCTATTTTTTCAATAGGTTATCGATTTTTGTCGTCGGCCAAGTACGGAAAAATGTCGGTGATGTACGGCTTGTCGTCGGCCAAGTACGGGAAAAAGTCGGTCAAATACGGTTTAGTGAAGCATTGATGCTTGGGGGCGGCAGATAATTTTGTCGTCGGCGATGTACGGAAAGACTTTTCAGTTTTTGTCGTCGGTCAAGTACGGAGATCTGCGACAGAAATGAGCGGAATACCTCTTTATGAATTGCCTTCAAGGCGAGGGGCGAGACTGCCGGGCGAGCTATCGTCTCGACGTTTCATCCACAAGACCGTACCATCCTTGCCGTCCTGCAAGGCCAGATCGTAATCCGGCATCGGAAAGGCCTGGGTGCGCACGATGAATTCCTTGAGGTCGTAGGCGAACTTCCGGTACTCCTGTGTGGATCCACTGCGTTTGTGGATTTCGCGAACACTATAGGTGGCTTCCCCTTTGCCGGCCGCCTTGCGGGCTAAGCGATAGATGAAGCGACCAAGCCCGGAGCTGATGAGGAAGTAATCCTCATGCAGGGTCAGTAGTGGGATCGTGCGGTCATTGCGCACGACGCTCGTATAGACCCAGTCTGGAATGGTAATCTCGATCAGTTCGATCCGGTTGGCATTGGTGCGGCTGACGACGCTGTAGCCGCCGATCAACGGGCGGCTGTCGACCTGACGCCGGCGGCCGTTCGACAGGTTCACCACCTTGATCGTCGTATTGGCAAGCCGATCCAGCGCAGCCTCGAGATCTTCGTAGGATTTTCCGCCATCGGATCGACGGCAGAATTTCAGCACGTGCGAGGCACTGGGACGGTATGTCTTCGGCGGCAGGCTCGGCCGCAGCCCCTTGCTTTCTTCCCGCCGGTAGCGCTGCACCTCGTCGGCAAGGTAGGACACCATGTTGAGAAAGATGTCGTAGTCGAAGACGGTCGCAAGACCGGTTTCCGCGCCGCCCTCGATGGTGATCAGGCTGTCCTTCAGCTCATAGCGGATAATGGCCGCATTGGAGCGCTTGCTGAGCGAGAAGGGAGCAACGTCCATTAGGTTGACGTCGTCTTTGATCGGCGCGTCATAAACCGTGGGGACAAAAAAGGTCAGCTGGGCGTCTTCGCGGGGGGAGGGGCGCAGGATCCGCTTCGGCACGCTCTCCTGCATCAGAACGCCGGTGATATCGGCCTGCAGGCTTTCGTTGCGGATCGCTTCACCGAGATTGCGGATGGCGCGGTTGACGGGCGTGTCGTCCAACTGCTCAAGCTTCAGATCTGCCCAGACCCGACGGCTATAATAGCGCCGGAGACGGCTGAGCGCATCCCGATCGAGTTCGCAGTCCTCGCGGCCGTGCAGAAGAGCAAATTGGTGCGCCAGATCCTGCAGGTAGGCGTTTTTCTCGTGGAGCGACAGGCTTGCAAAGCGTTCGCGCGATATGATCGTCAAAGAGGAGCGTTTCATGAGCAATCTATTTCATGGTCTTTCACGAGCACTGACATAGTTATTGCCGAGGACTGATCAAATCGGATCGTCCCGTATAACCTTTGACTGGATCGCAAAAAGGGGGCAGGAAGGGGAGCACACGGCATCGCTAGAACAGCCATCAATTCTCCCCCTTTAGTTGCTACGCCCGCCTGCAACAATCGAAAATATATTCATGATGAAATGACTGTCAAAATTCCAGCCTTCGCTGGCCATTTTGCAGCCTTTTGTCGAAGGCTAAGAATGACTACCCCGAGGAGGCATGCGGTTGACGCGATTTGTCATTTTAGATTTTGCACGTTTCGTTTTTGCACTTTTAATCGCTATTAAGCATTTTGACGGCTTTGCTGCGCCGCCAAAAGCATATTTGGCTGTCGACTTTTTTTTCATTTTGTCCGGTTTCGTTCTCAGTGTTGCCTATGTGGATAAATTTAAATCAAAAGATTTTTATATGAATTTTATTACAGACAGGATTTCCAGAATATATCCGTTACACATATTGACGCTTTTTGCGCTTATTCCAATTCATATTTTATATTATATTACAAGCGGTGGGAAAATATTAGAAAGTGGATGGTCGTACCAAGATGGCATCTTTTATACGTTTGTATTGAACGTGCTGTTAATTCAGAATGTAGGCGTGAACAGTTCCGTATCTTGGAATGCCCCGTCTTGGTCAATTTCAGTTGAGATGTTTGTCAACCTATTCCTAGGCTTGATCTTGATCGCTGTCGTCCATAAACGCATCGTATGGCCGTTTCTAATTGCGGTTCCCATTGCTTGTTACGCGATTATATTTTCTCAATTTGGAAGTTTGGCGGTCACTTACGAAAGGGCATTCGGTTTTATAAATTCGGGATTGCTTAGAGGGATCGCTGGGATCTTTCTTGGTGTGGTTTCGTTTCAATGTTGGAGATGGCTTGAGACACGTCCAAAAATAATAACGGCCGCTATTTATGTCAGCATCACAACAATAATGGTGTCATTATTGATAATGATAGTTCCAATTAAAATACCTAATGGAGATTTCGCAATAGTTCCAATTATGTTTTGCTTCATAACGAGCGTTGCCATTGTCGAGGCGAGAAGGCCCATTAGATTCGGCTACATTAGGTCAATTTTAATTTATCTCGGCGCTTTATCGTATAGCGTATACTTAATTCATTGGGTCGTGCTGACATTCATTCGCTACCAAATAGCCTATGTTTGGGAGGTGAACCTAAATTTTGATTCACCTATATCCCTTCTTGCTTTTATCGCTATTACGTTGGCGCTTTCCGCGCTTATCCATCAAAGTTTCGAAATTCCGATGAAAAATAAATTGAAAGCGTGGTTCGCTTAGCTGCCATGCACCTCGAGTTGAGAAGTTGCCCGGTCTTGAGGTAAGTGAGATACAACTTCGTGTCTGCGCCACTATCCGTAAATAGGAGGTTGCGCACCGGGGTTAAGGCCGCAGAGCCCGCGATCAGAGTGCAAAATTGCCTCATCAGCACCCTGGAGTTCTAATGCGTATTTTACACGTCTATAAAACATACATGCCTGAGAACTCCACAGGAGTTCCGAAAGTGATTTATGAAATTTCCGAGCCGCTTTCGTCGTTGGGGGTACGTTCAGATGTGTTGGTAACAGGCGACAGAGAGACGCAGGAGCCATTCAAAATAGGAAATCATTATGTGCATTTAGCTAAACGTGATTTACACGTTGCGTCTACAAGTATATCGATCTCTATGTTCTCAAAATATAGGGATTTATGCAAGCAATCTGATGTTATACATTTTCACTTTCCGTGGCCAATGATGGATGTAATTGACGTTGCTATCCAATCCAAGAAGCCAAAGGTCGTCACGTATCACTCGGATATTGTAAAGCAGAAAAGAATTTTGCCGCTTTATCGCCCACTTATGCATAAGTTTCTTTCGGGTATGGATGTGATCGTTGCCACTTCCGAAAATTATCTGGAAAGCAGTTCCACTCTTCAAAAATTTAAGAAAAAAGTCGAAGTCATTCCACTTGGATTAGGGGAGAGACCTAGTTTAAATCAATCAAAAGTTGAGTTTTGGAGACAAAAAGTCGGCAGCGGATTTTTTTTATTCATAGGCGCCAACAGATATTATAAGGGGTTGAATTTTCTGGTCGAAGCAGCTCGGAATACGCAGTATCCTGTGGTGATTGCAGGCTTTGGGTTTTCAGGATTTGTGGAAAGAGAACGGACTCCGCCAAACGTAAAGGTCGTCGGCGCCATCGATGAAGACGATAAGGAAGCTCTTTTGGAGTTGTGCGGAAGCTTCATCTTTCCGTCGCATCTTCGGTCTGAGGCCTTTGGTGTATCGCTTCTGGAGGCCGCAAGGGCGTCAAAAGCCATGATTTCTTGTGAAATCGGGACGGGTACGAGTTACGTAAATCGGCATGGTGAAACTGGCCTGGTGATACCGCCAGCGAATGTGGAGGCTTTGTCGGACGCTATGACCATCCTTCATGACAATCCAGCTCTTCAAAACGAATATGGGGATGCCGCCAGGCGGCGGTACGAAACCCTTTTTCGTTCTGAAATGATTGCGCTGCGCTATTACGATCTCTACCAGAGGCTGTGCGCGGACTGATCGTCGGGAAGGGCCGTTCTTGTTTCATCAGAATTGAGACCTCTCAATCTTTTAGAGGGTTCTCCTTACCTAAAGGCGGGAGGCGGCTGAAATTCCGATTGCTGCGCTTGCAACATCAGACACATGTGGATTAAAACCACCAGCCAAATAGCCTCATTTCACCGCGAATTAAGATATCAGTGTGTGCCGGCCGACTTTAGACCGACAGTCTCCGGTGTTCGAACTTTGAAAGACGAGTGTGCAGCATGGGTACGTCCGGAAAGCAGTCGAAAGTTGCCTTGATTACAGGCGTAACGGGCCAAGATGGCTCCTACCTTGCAGAACTCCTCTTGGAAAAGGGCTATGAAGTTCACGGGATCAAGCGCCGTGCGTCTCTGTTTAATACGGCGCGTGTCGATCATATCTATGAAGATCCCCATATTAAGCATGCTCGTTTCAAGCTTCATTATGGCGATCTAACCGACACGTCCAATTTGACACGCCTCATTCGGGATATTGAGCCAGACGAAATTTACAATCTGGGTGCGCAGTCTCATGTGGCGGTGAGCTTTGAGGCTCCTGAATATACTGCAGACGTTGATGCAATTGGAACCTTGCGCATACTAGAAGCGATCCGTTTTCTCGGGTTAGAAAAGAAGACGCGCTTCTATCAGGCGTCAACATCTGAACTTTATGGGCTCGTACAGGAAATTCCGCAGAGGGAAACGACGCCATTTTACCCGCGTTCGCCTTATGCGGTCGCGAAGCTTTATGCCTACTGGATAACTGTTAATTACCGCGAAGCTTACGGCATCTACGCCTGCAACGGCATTTTGTTCAATCACGAGTCACCCCGTCGAGGCGAAACGTTTGTGACCCGCAAGATCACCAGAGGTCTAGCCAATATCGCGCTTGGCCTTGAAGATTGTCTTTTCATGGGCAACATCGATTCACTGCGCGATTGGGGACACGCGAAAGACTATGTGCGCATGCAGTGGATGATGCTGCAGCAGGAAGAACCCGAAGATTTCGTTATAGCGACCGGTGTTCAATACACGGTTCGTGAATTCATTATGTGGTCAGCAAAAGAACTCGGGATAACGCTGGAGTTCTCCGGTACGGGCGTCGATGAGGTCGCAAAGGTTGCCTCGATCGAAGGTGAAATGGCGCCGGCTTTGAAGGTTGGCGACACGATTGTTCGCATTGATCCACGTTACTTCCGCCCTGCTGAGGTGGATACGCTTTTGGGTGATCCGTCTAAGGCTAAGTCAAAGCTTGGCTGGGTGCCGGAAATTACAGCTCAGGAAATGTGTTCTGAGATGGTTGCGGAGGATCACAAATCCGCTCGCCGTTTCAAGCTTTTGAAAGAGCATGGCCTTAGCCTTCCGGTCAGCTTGGAAAATTGACAATGACGTATGAATTAGCCGGAAAGCGAGTGTGGGTTGCCGGTCATCGAGGTATGGTCGGATCTGCTGTCGTTCGACGACTTGCGGCCGAAAACTGCGATGTTATCACCGCCGGTCGCGATCAAGTGAATCTCAAGCGTCAGGCGGAAGTTGAGCACTTCGTACGTCAGTCTAAGCCGGATGCTATCGTGATGGCCGCTGCAAAAGTCGGCGGCATACTGGCAAACGATACCTATCCCGCTGAGTTCCTTTATGACAACTTGATGATCGAGGCTAACATCATCGAAGCGGCTCATCAGGTTGGGGTTGAGAAGTTTCTTTTCCTTGGATCCTCCTGCATTTATCCGAAATTTGCTGATCAGCCTATTCGTGAAAGTTCGCTTCTCACAGGCGAACTTGAACCTACCAACGAATGGTATGCCATTGCCAAGATAGCCGGCATCAAGCTTGCGCAGGCGTACCGCAAGCAGTACGGCGATGACTATATTTCAGCCATGCCGACGAACCTTTATGGACCTGGTGACAACTTTGATCTCAACACCAGTCATGTCATGCCAGCCTTGATCCGCAAGGCTCATGAGGCCAAACTTCAGGGTAACAACGAGATCGTCATATGGGGAACTGGCAAACCATACCGCGAGTTCTTGCACGTCGATGACTGTGCCGACGCACTGGTTTTTCTGCTGAAGAACTATTCGGAGCATGAACACGTGAATGTCGGCTCGGGTGAAGATATCACGATCTTGGATCTCGTGAAGCTGATCTGCCGCGTTGTCGGCTTCGAAGGCGAAATCGTTCACGATTTAAGCAAACCTGATGGCACTCCGCGAAAACTGATGAGCGCGGACAAGTTGCGTGCCATGGGTTGGGAACCCAAAATCTCGCTAGAAGACGGCATCAAAAGCGCCTATGAGGCATTTTTGAGCGGCGAGTATCATGAGCGCGGCCAAGCGACGAAGTCGTAGTTCAAACGAAATCTGCAATAATAACCCGGGCTGTAGTCGGGGTATTTTGTGATACGACGGTGATAATGTGATGACTTCCGATTTTTCCGTTATCATCCCGACCTACAATTCTGAGAAAAGCCTCGGTGCTGCCCTGTCTTCCTGTCTTCATCAGGGAGCTTCGGTTGAGGTGATCGTCATTGATGGGGCCTCCCGGGATAGGACAGTGGAAATCGCTGCTGCGCACGAGGCCAGACCTGTTATTCTCTCCGAGCCCGACAAGGGCATTTATGACGCAATCAATAAGGGATTGAAGCTTGCGACAGGGCGTCTGATCGGTATTTTAGGATCCGATGATGAGCTTGAGGCCGGTGCCCTTTCAAAACTCAACAGCCTCCATAAAAGAACGGAAACAGATATCGTTTTTGGTGCAGCCAATATGGTATCTCCGTCTGGAGATGTGGAGGTGCGCAAGGACGAGGCCTTTGGTCCAGGTGCGCTTTTGTCAGGAATTCCTTTTTGTCACAATGCAATGTTCGTTACACAGGATTGCGTGCGACGGGTGGGAGAATATGACAATTCTCTGAAAATCTGCGCTGATGCGGCATGGGTACATCGTGCGATAAGACTTGGTTGTACCGCGTCAGGCATTCCTGATCCTGTCGTTCGTTTTTCGCTCGGAGGAGTATCGTCGGTTAGCGCTGCAGAAATTATGGCAGAGACCTATGGGGTCATAGCGGCCAATTTCTCGTCAATAACGGCGGTCGAAGCGAAAGTTTTCATTGAAGCGGTCAGACGTTGGGGTGCCGTTGAGCCGGCACTGGAAATTGCCAGGCGTTATCCTCATGACCGTCTCCTGCAAGAAGCGGTAGCGCATGCATTTGGAGGTATCCAGCCTTCTGTTGCCTCAGCGGTACGGCCCAGTCTGAGGAGACGGATCGCCGCCCGGCTTCTGAGGCTGCTTCGATCCAACATTCATTCTGCATAGGTTTTCTGAATGCTCGTTTCCTTTGTGATCCCTGTCTACAACACAGAACGCTATTTGGCGCGCTGTCTCGATAGCCTGCTCAATCAAGCATTTCGAGATTTCGAGATTGTGTTGGTCGATGATGGCTCCACGGACGCAAGCTTCGATATTGCCGAACGTTATGCCATCGCGGACTCTAGAGTCCGCATTATGCGTCAACAAAACAGTGGTCAGGGTGCGGCACGCAACCGTGGCATTGATCATGCACAAGGCGATTACGTCTGGTTTATCGACAGTGATGACTGGATGACGGATGAAGCCCTTGTTCGCATTGCCGCTTTGTTGAAGAAGCATCATCCCGACGTTCTTGTCAGCAATTTTATATCTGTTTGGGAGGATGGGCGCTCGCATCCTGGGCCAGCGCCGATTCCGGAAATCTCGGGCAGAGTCGTCGATGCCAAAATGAGCGCGAATGTGTTTGCAAGCCTGTCTTGCTGGAGCACTCCGCCTTGGCGCCTGGTTTGCCGCCGGACACTTCTCAATGCTGAGCATATCCGGTTTGCGACGGGATTATTTTACGAAGATCATCCTTTTGCAATCCGCCTGATGCTGGCGGCAACTGCGGTATACGTCGATCCGACGGCCTCTTACGCTTATTTTCAGCGTGCAGGCTCCACCGTAAATGTGAGTGATAAAAAGGCTTTTGACTTTATCCCAATTCGTCGGCAGTGCCTGAATCTCTTGAGCAAAGCCAATGAAGGCGGGCGTTTTGACCCCATTTTGGCGGGCTATGTCTCTCCTCTTGAATTTTATCGAGCTCATGTGGGGGAGGCCTTTCAGGTCGAATTCATCCAGCGTCTTCATAAGGATACAAACCCTCAAGAGCTTGCTCTCGCGCGTAGCGCTGGGCACGTCGGCTACGCTAAATTCATCGAGGCAATAGAATTTAATGATACCGGTAAGTTAGCGGATGCCGAAAGTCGGATGACGCGCGGAATATCGGCATTTAAGAACCGCGGTCCTCGCTATCTGTATCAGCGGCTGCGGGCAAGCGCAGCCCACCGCACCAAAGCTTTAGTCAGAAGGGCAATAACGCGCGCGCGAACGGTGGCCCATGAAAGCCATTCGGGTGCTGACTATGGCGGCATGCGTTACCTCAGCAAGGGCCATGGTTGCATTGTTGATCAGATTTACATCGATGTGCGCGTAAAGCCAGAGCATCGCCCTTACGTCATTGTCGGAGATAATTGTATCGTATCGGGAAGTTACGTGTTTGAGCGTGGCTTGGGAAAAATTACGATCGGAGACAATAGTTCTATCGGTGGCGGCAGTCTGTTGATCTGCAGTCAGGATGCAGGCATCACCATCGGCTCAAACGTCATGCTTTCATGGAATGTGACGGTTATTGATTCCAATGCACATTCTCTCAATCCGGACATCCGCAAGATGGATGCCTATGCCTGGAAGCTCGGGCTCGAGACCGGCCAGATAGGCGCTTATAAAGATTGGGGCAACGTTTCATCGAAACCCATTGTCATAGAAGATCAAGCTTGGATTGGCTTTGGTTCGTCCATTCTTAAAGGAGTTACCATCGGCAAAGGGGCCGTGGTCGCTGCAGGATCAGTGGTGACAAAAAATGTCGCCCCGTTCACTATTGTGGGAGGCAATCCGGCGCAGTTTATCGGCTATGTCCCCCGCGAGAGATGGACGTGGGAAGAGACGATAGACGCCATGCAAGGCGATCCAAACCACAAGGAGATGCTGAAGTTTGCATTTCTCAACGGAAAGCCAGGCCAATCGTTCGAAATTTATTATCACTCCGAAGAGTTTAAGGCGACGAAAGAGATCGTCGATACGGTTGAACGTAAGTCTGGAAGAATGCTCGATGTCGGAAGCGGCATAGGGGTCACCTCTGTTGCCTTCTCGCTTCAAGGTTTTCATGTTGATGCCGTTGAACCGGAAACAGGTCCATTGACCGGCCGCAAAGGTATGGAAGACCTCATCGAAGAAGTCAGTAAATCCTGCAGTCTGCAGCTTGCCATGCACACGGGTTACCTTAGTGAGGTAAATCTTCCGCCTGGATATGACGTGGCGATCTGCCGCCAGGTTGCTCATCATTTCGCAGATCCTGTCAGGGATCTGTCACAGATACGCGCGCTGTTGCGACCGGGTGGCAAGGCCATTCTAATCCGAGATCATGTTATCTACGACGATGAGGACAAAGAGCGATTTCTTCGCGAGCATCCGATGCAATCCTTCTACAAGGGTGAAAACGCCTACAAGAAGGAGGACTACGTCCGGTTTGCCGAAGAAGCCGGTTTTGAGGTTGAAAGGGTCATCTCCTTCACGGAGTCACCGATGAACTACTGGCCTTCAACGGCTGAGCAAATTGCTATTGTTGGCGAAAACGTGGCGGGAAGACCGTATTCCTTTGTTCTGAAAAACCCAGAATTGCCAATCACTGGCGAGGCGGAAGCTCCATGAACCGTATTCTGATTATAGGCTCCGAAGGTTTCATCGGTTCCGCCGTCGCACGCGTCTTGCGAGCAACGCATAAGATCCAGCGCGCAGACATCGTATATGGCATAGAAGGGGAAGACTATCACCGTATTGACGCTGATGCGCCTGATTTCGCTCAACTGCTAGATGTTACAAAACCGGAAGTGGTTGTGAACTGCTCAGGTGCGGCGAGTGTGCCACTCTCATTTGAAAATCCGTCACGTGATTTTCGGTTGAACACGTTGCGGGTCAACGAAATTCTCGAGGCTATCCGTATCAGCCTCCCTTCTGCGCGCTTCATTCATTTGTCTAGCGCCGCGGTCTACGGGAATCCAACCACACTGCCTGTAAGCGAAGATGCACCGGCCGCTCCTGTTTCCCCCTATGGATGGCATAAGTTCTACGCGGAGCAGATTTGTCGTGAATATGCCACGCTGTTCAATCTGCAGTGCATTTCGCTTCGGATCTTCTCGTGTTACGGCCCGGGCCTGCGTAAGCAGCTATTTTGGGACAGCTATCAGAAGGCATTGAAATCGAAGACGCCGCAATTCTTCGGTTCTGGTCAGGAAGCACGTGATTTCATCTACGTAGATGATCTTGCTCGTGCCATACAACTGATAATCGAGAAGGCAGATTTTGACGGAAGAGCAATCAACGCTGCAAGCGGCACGATGACCACAATCCGTGAGGCGGTTGAAACTCTTTTTGGCCATCTTGGAGAGCAATACACGGCACACTTTACAGGTCAGGCCCGCCGAGGAGATCCTGACCGCTGGGTTGCCGATATCTCCTATTTGAAAAAACTTGGATTTTCCCCTGCTTTCGACGTGAAGACGGGGCTTGAGAGGACTGCCGAGTGGCTCAACGCATCAGATTAGGATTACCCTTTAATTACGATGAGAACTGGATCGGCGGAGCCTACTACGCGCAAAATCTCGTAAGTTCGTTCAGACTTCTTCCGCAGGCGATGCAACCTGACGTATTTGTGCTTTCGCATGATCGCAAATCGTTTGATTTTATCGCGCAAGGTTCTGGCTACAGCCGCTGTACCTGGGTGCAGCCGGCACGCCTGGCTGATATCGACGGTGGTATTTTCAGAAAATTGCGTCTGCTTCAGAAAATCGTGCCGCGGATACTGAAGCGGAAGATGAAGTTTGACATCATCTATCCCTTTCCAATCGATCGCCAAGCAGCAGAGACGGTATGCTGGATTCCGGACTTACAGGAGAAACACTTACCGCATCTCTTTGACGCCAAGGAATTGGAGCAGAGAGATAATCAGGTAAGATATTTTTTCCAGAATTTCGGAAATATTGTTTTTTCGTCAGAGGCGGCTCGGAAGGACTTCGAAACCTTCTATCCGGAAGCGGACGTAAAGACACATGTCGTGCATTTCGCGGTGTTCAATCCACCAGCGCCCACGATTTCCATTGCTGAAATCCGGAAGAAATACAAACTTCCGACACGTTTTTTTTACTGTCCCAATCAATTTTGGGTGCACAAAAATCATGTGATTGTCTTGGAAGCTTTGGCCAAGCTCAAGGATGAGGGCGTTAAAGTTGACGTGGTTTTTTCTGGTAAGGAACATGATCATCGTGCCCCCACCCACGCGCAGGACCTAAAAGACCGCGCCAAAGCCCTCGGTATCGATGACAGGACGCATTTCCTTGGTTTTTTGCCGAGGGATGAGCAGGTCACTCTTTTTGGGCAGGCTGTTTCCATTGTGCAGCCCTCTCTTTTCGAGGGTTGGTCGACGGTTATCGAGGATGCAAAAGCCACCTCCCAGTTTGTGATTGCCTCCGATTTGGCGGTGAACCGGGAGCAGATCAATAAGAACGTTGCTTTCTTCGATCCTAAGGATGCGCTCTCTCTGGCTGCAATATTGGCGCAATATGCCCATAAGGATCCGGAACGTGTCGAGCTCGATTACACGATCAAACAGCGTGCGTTCGCCGAAGATTTTCTGAAGGTTGCGGAAAACCTTCGTGCTTCAGCAGGTGGAAAATGAGATTCGGCCTAATCGTCAGAGCGTTCACATCTCCCTATCTGAACAGAAAGCTCATCTTCAGTCTGACTCGTCGGGACATTTCACAACGCTATCGAAGCTCAGCGCTTGGTCCGGTTTGGCTTTTTGCGCAACCGCTCCTGCTGCTTGCGCTTTACTCTTTCGTGTTTCAAGTCGTTCTGAGAGCACGATGGGGTATTGAGGGTGCCACAGGCTCCCCCGTTCCCTTCGGACTCATTCTTTTCGTGGGCCTGGTGCTGCACACGATCTTGTCCGATACTCTGGTCCGTGCGCCTGCAACAATCACAGCTCAAGAAAGCTTGGTGAAGCGCGTCATCTTCCCGCTTGAAATTCTGCCGGTCGTCAACGTTGCCAGTTCGCTGATGACAGCATTCTTGTCTTTTATCATTCTCACTGCCGCGATGATCGTCTTCGCCGGTTTTCTATATCCAACATCCATTATGCTGCTTGTGCCAATTCTTGGACTGGCATTGTTTACAACCGGCTTGGGTTGGATCCTGGCAGCACTGGGTGTTTATTTGCGGGATCTCAATCAGATTATGCCGCTTTTCAGCACATTGTTGCTGTTCACAGCACCAGTTGTCTATCCGCGCAGCATGGTTCCTGATCAGTTCCAGTTTCTCTTGGCCATTAACCCTCTCACGATTCCGGTCGAATGGTCTCGCGCGATTCTGTTCGAGGGCGCTATCTGGCATCCCGGCGCAGAGATATTTCTCATACTGTCAGCCGTCGTATACGTGATTGGGTACGGCTTTTTCCGTATGCTACGTCGGGAGTTCGCAGATGTCCTCTGATATCGCCATTCATCTCGACGGAATTTCAAAGCGGTTCGCCGTCTACTCTTCTCCGGCTGCACGGTTGATCAGCCTGCTTTTCCGTCAGCAACATAAGGCTGAATTTTTTGAAGCGGTCAAACCGCTCAACTTGATCGTTCGCAAGGGAGAATTCCTCGGGATCATCGGTGAAAATGGCAGTGGCAAATCGACCCTGTTACAGATCATTGCCGGGATTTTATCACCATCCTCAGGACGTATGCATGTTGAGGGCCGCGTAGGCGCTCTTCTTGAACTCGGTGCAGGTTTTAATCCCGAATTTACGGGAAGAGAGAATGCCAGATTGAACGCTGCCATTCTCGGACTTACCGATAGCGAATTTGAGCAGAAACTGCCTGAGATCATGGCATTCGCTGACATTGGCGAGTTCTTTGATAAACCGGTCAAAACCTATTCAAGTGGCATGTATGTGCGTCTCGCTTTTGCGGTACAGGCATGTGTTGAGCCAGACATTCTCATCGTTGATGAGGCTCTTGCCGTCGGCGACATATTTTTCCGTCTGAAGTGCTACGAGCGTCTCGAAAGGCTCCGCAAGAATGGCTGTACGGTCATTCTCGTGACGCATTCGATGGAGGATGTGATCCATTATTGCGATCATGCACTTCTGCTCCATCACGGGGAAGTCCTGTACCAAGGCGACGTGATGGAGGCCGTTAGCCACTATTATGCTCTTGGCAATCTGAAGACGGGCGAAACGCCAGCCACTGATGAGAAATTCCAGGAAACGTTGTCGCTGGAAGAGGGCGCAGTGGAGTGGCCCAGAATTTCGTTCATAGATCTTTCGTCTAAGGATCAGGTGACGGACGGATCGGTGGCATGTCGATCGATCGCTCTGACGGATGCGTCGGGCAAACCCCAGCGAATTTTCAAGCAGGGTGATACAGTCCATATATACGCGGAGTTCGAAGCACTGCGCGACCTAGAGACCGTCGTCGCTGGCGTCGTTATCCGCAGCGAGAAAGGTGTCATCTTACACGGCAAACACAGTGGTCAAGATGATCTTCCAGTTCCGCGCTTTGTGAAAGCAGGAACGCGCCTCCGTTGTCGACATGACATCGAGCTAAGTATCCATACAGGTGAATACCTGGTCGATGTGACCATTGGTGGCTACGCACGTCAGGTCTATGAGGCGCGCAATCGGATGACGATGGCAGAATTGGAATCGGCGGCCTACAGACATTGCGTCGTAAGCGCGGCCGCGACTCTGGGAGTCATTCCAGCTGCCAGCCATGGCTTTGCAGTTCAGCCGTTTTACGGCCTTGCCAATCTCTCGAGCCGGTCTCACATCACGCAACTCACGGCCCGCTGAGCAAATCTGACAAACGGCGCTGGGATGAGAATTGGTAGGGCTTAAGGTGAGAAGATCACTTGGACAACAGGTCCGCAGTGCGTTGGGGATAAGGCTGGGGGTGTTCGATCAGCACAAGCCTGTTCCTCTTAAGAGCATGAACTTCAATGTGAACGCGCCTCTTCCGGATACGAGGTCCCAAATTGCTGTCGTAACGCCTTCGTTCAATCAAGCGGAGTTCGTCGCTCAGACCGTTGAGAGCGTTCTCTCGCAGAACGAGAAGCTGCTGGAGTATGTCGTACAAGACGGGGGCTCTACAGATAACACAGCGGACGTCTTGCAAAAATATGCAGGGCAGCTGAGATTTTTCTCGGAAAAAGACGAAGGACAGGCTGACGCTATCAACAAAGGGTTCTCAAAAACGAAAGCTCCAATAATGGGCTGGCTCAACTCGGATGACCTGTTGCTACCAGGTGCATTGCAACGAGTCGCTGCGACATTTGCAGCCAATCCTGATGCCGACGTCTTGTATGGCAACCGTCTCCTAATCGATGAGCACAACAACGTTATTGGAGAATGGGTTCTTCCTTATCACGATGAGATTGTAATGCGCCACGTCAACTACATCCCGCAAGAGACACTATTTTGGAGGCGCAGGGCGTGGGAACGGGCTGGCGGGAACATAGACGTCAATTTTGATTTCGCTTTGGACTGGGAATTTATCCTGCGCCTTTGCAGGACAGGCAGTCGTTTCATTCATGTACCGGAATTTTTGGGTGCTTTCCGCTGTCACGAGATGCAGAAGACAGCCACAAACTTTCAGACACGAGGCCGGCAGGAAATTGCGAATTTGCGCAGGATGTATCGTGCAGGTGGGTCGTTCAAAAATGGAATTGCACACGCGCGCTTTCTTGCGGCACATCGCCTTGCACATTCGAAAGCCTGCAAGCCTGTTTTCACGAGCGTAGACCGATGAAAAGTCCGCTCGTAACAATTGCTGTCCCTTCCTACAATCAAGGAAAATTCCTCGACGCTGCGCTGGAGTCTATCTTTGCTCAAGGCGTTCCCGTGGAAGTCTTCGTCATGGATGGTGGTTCGACTGATGGTACGCTAGAGGTCATACAGAAGTGGGAACCATTTCTCGCTGGGTGGCGAAGCCATCCAGATGCCGGCCAAAGTGCAGCCATCAATGAGGGAATAGCCCTGGGCAGTGCGCCTTACGTGACTTGGCTTAACAGTGATGACTATTATCTGCCGGACGGCCTTAAAGCGCTGCTTAGGGCGCTCGAGCAAGCACATGAGGCACCAGTTGCATATGGTCAGGCCTTCCATGAGAAGACCGAGAGCGGCATTCGGAAGCCTGTGTGGGTACAGCCGTTTTCTGCCAAAGCGTTGGCTATACGGTGTATCATATGTCAGCCGGCAACTCTTATTCGACGCACCGCGTGGCAGGCCGTTAACGGAGTTAATGAATCACTGCATATGGTGATGGACTACGATCTTTGGTGGAAGTTATATCGCCATGCAGGGGAATTCGTGTTTCTAGAAAAACCAGTTGCGATTAACCGGGATCACGCATGTACAAAAACTAATATAAATAGGAAGGCTCACTATTCGGAAGCTATTTCAATAGTTCGTTTTTATAATGGGCATGTACCAATAAAATGGTATATATATCAACCGTATTCTGTTTGGTGGAAATCGTTAATTAAATATTTACGTACATTGTCGTTTTAATGTTCAGGTGACATCGAAAACTAGGTTTTGTTTGCTATGTACATTTCCCATCTCCAGCGTCTCGAAGCCGAATCGATCCATGTGATGCGGGAAGTGGTCGCGACGTTCTCCAAGCCGGTGATGCTCTACTCCATCGGCAAGGATTCGTCAGTGATGATGCACTTGGCGATGAAAGCATTTTATCCCCGCAAGCCGCCCTTCCCCTTCCTGCATGTCGATACAACCTGGAAATTCCGCGAGATGATCAAGTTTCGCGACGAGATCACGCAGCGCCTCGGCATCGATCTCCTCGTCCACCAGAACCCGGACGGGATCGCACAAGGCATCAATCCCTTCACCCATGGCTCCAGCCTGCACACCCATATCTGGAAGACGCTCGGGCTGCGGCAGGCGCTCGATCTGCATGGTTTCGATGCCGCTTTCGGCGGGGCGCGGCGCGACGAGGAAAAGTCACGCGCGAAGGAGCGCATCTTCTCCTTCCGCAATGCCCAGCACGCCTGGGACCCGAAGGCGCAACGGCCGGAAATGTGGAAGACCTACAATACCCGCATCGCGCGGGGGGAAACGATCCGCGTCTTTCCGATCTCAAACTGGACGGAAGCCGATATCTGGCAATACATCCAGCAGGAGGCGATCCCGATTGTCCCGCTTTATTTTGCCGCCCCTCGCCCGGTCGTCAAGCGCGACGGCACGCTGATCATGGTCGATGACGAACGGATGCCGCTTCGCGTAGACGAGGTAGCCGAGGAAAGACTCGTCCGCTTCCGCACGCTCGGGTGCTACCCGTTGACGGGTGCGATCGAATCCGCCGCAGACACGCTGGATGCCGTTGTCCGTGAGGTGCTCGGAGCGCGCAATTCCGAACGCCAGGGACGGCTGATCGACAGCGACGAAGCCGGATCGATGGAGAAAAAGAAGAAGGAAGGGTATTTCTGATGGCAACCGACGTGTCCCAGGCGCCTGTGGCCAGCCAGAACTCCCTTCTCCGTTTCCTGACCTGTGGTTCGGTGGATGACGGAAAATCCACGCTGATCGGTCGTCTTCTCTTCGACACGAAGATGATCTTCGACGATCAGATGACATCGCTCGAGCGCGACTCCACGCGCTTTGGTACCACCGGCGGCGATATCGACTTCGCGCTTCTGGTGGATGGTCTGGAGGCCGAGCGGGAACAGGGCATCACCATCGACGTCGCCTATCGTTTCTTTGCGACCGACCGGCGGAAGTTCATCGTTGCCGATACGCCCGGGCACGAAGAATACACCCGCAATATGGCAACGGGCGCCTCGACAGCGGATTTGGCGGTGGTTCTCGTCGATGCTCGCCAAGGCATTCTTTCCCAGACACGACGGCACAGCTTCATCGCGTCGCTCCTCGGCATCCGTCACGTCATCCTGGCCGTCAACAAGATCGACCTCGCGGACTTCAATGAGGCGGTCTTTTCCGCCATCGTCAGCGACTATCTCTCTTTCGCGCAAGATCTCGGTCTCAAAAGCATTTGCCCGATCCCAATCTCCGCCCGCTTCGGCGACAATGTCTGCACACGCTCTGCCCGAATGCCCTGGTACCACGGCAAGACGCTGATCGAAGAGCTAGAAACGGTCGAAACCGCCAGTGACCTTGCCACAAGACCGTTCCGTTTTCCGGTTCAGCTCATCGCGCGGCCGGACGATAGTTTCCGGGGTCTTTCTGGCGAGATTGCATCTGGCACGATCCGGACGGGCGAGGCCGTGGTGATGGCGAAGTCGGGACAGGCCAGTCGCGTGCAGAGGATCGTCACCATGGACGACGATCTTGCCGCTGCCGAGGCCGGCCAGGCAGTGACGCTGATGCTGGAGGACGAGGTGGATGCCTCGCGCGGCGATATCCTCTCGCCGCCGGACAACCGCCCGACCGTTGCCGACCATTTCCAGGCCAAGCTGATCTGGTTCGATGCGAACCCGCTGATGCCGGGGCGCTCCTACATCCTTCGCACGGAAAACCATTCGACGAATGCGACGGTGACAACCCTGAAATATCAGGTGAACATCAACACCTTCAGCCATGAGGCGTCGAAGATCCTGCAGATGAACGAGATCGGGGTCTGCAACATCTCCACACAGGCGCCGATCGCCTTTGACCCCTACAGCGACAACCGCATTACCGGCAACTTCATCCTGATCGACCGGATGAGCAATGCCACCGTCGCCGCAGGAATGATCGACCATCCACTGCGCCGGGCCCTCAACGTGCATTGGCAGTCGCTGTCGGTCGACAAGAAGGTTCGCTCGGAACTCAAGGCACAAAGGCCTGCGGTGCTTTGGTTCACCGGGCTCTCGGGCGCCGGCAAGTCGACGATTGCCAACGCCCTTGAGAAAATGCTGACGGCAGAAGGCCGGCATACCTATATGCTTGATGGCGATAACCTGCGCCATGGCCTCAACCGCGACCTTGGTTTCACCGCAGAAGATCGGGTTGAAAACATCCGCCGGACGGCGGAAGTCGCAAAGCTGATGGCCGATGCCGGCCTGATCGTGCTGGTCTGCCTAATCTCGCCGTTTAGGGCCGACCGCGAAACCGCCCGCGCCATGATGCCGGACGGAGAATTCATCGAGATCTTCATCGACACACCCATTAACGTCTGCGCAGAGCGCGACCCGAAGGGCCTCTACAAGAAGGCCTTTGCCGGACAGCTAGCCAACTTTACCGGCGTCAGCTCACCCTACGAGGCACCGGACAATCCCGAACTACGCCTGGATACGACTGCCGAGGCACCCGAGGACCTGGCGGCGCAGGTCGCGGTCTTCCTGGCCGAGCGTCAGTAATCATCGCGTGAGGTGCAAGGGTTCGGCGAACGCATTTCGGGTGTCGAGTGCCAACGTGAATTGGAAACAGTGCTGACATTGACATCTAATGTGTTTGATGTGCTTGATAACGGCTATACTTAAAACGTTCGGAAAGGCTCCGATGCGATCATTTGAGACTGCCTTCCCTCGTCCTTTGCTCGATACCTATCAAGCGGGAGTTATGTCATACAAGTACAAAGGGATAAGTTGCCTTAAGAGCCCTATAGACATAGCAATATATATGCAGCTAATATGGCAAATGAAGCCAAACTCACTATTTGAAATAGGCTCCAATTCTGGCGGAAGCGCGCTTTTATTCTCAGATATATTAAATAATATGGGATGTACCCATACGCCGCTTATCTCGATAGATATAAATGTTCCCCAAATTATACACGATCCTCGTATTCGTTTCATCAAAGGAAATATCCTTGAACTCGAACATTTATTTACAGCCGAAGACCTACACCAGTTGCCTCATCCCTGGCTGGTTATCGAGGATTCCGCGCACAGCCATGCTGCATGTACAGCAGCGCTAAGCTTTTTTTCAAAAGCTATGAAGCCAAATGACGTATTAGTTATCGAAGATGGAGTTCTTGACGACCTCGGGTGGAGTGACCTTTATAACGGAGGTCCTAATAAAGCCATTGCCGACTTCTTTACTGAGAATCCGAACAGCTTCGAATGTCTGAGTAACCTTTGTGACTTATTTGGAACAAACGCAACGTACAATCCGAATGGATATCTTCGCAAACTATAGGTTACAAATGTTTATCAACAAACCCAGCGTTTGCTGCTATAATAAGCTCGTTATATGCACAAACAATATGGTAAAGTGAGCTACCAGGAGCAGGCTCTTTTACCCAGTTTCCCTCCGGGTCCAGTTTGTCTCTCCAAGTGAAGATGCCATCTGACTTATTGAGATACTGGCGCAGCCCCAAGTAGGAGAGCTTGACTTCCTCCGCCTCTACCGGATCGGATTTTCGGAGGTAACGAACGAGCGCAACCTTCATTCTCTCGGTCTGCGGCCAAAGACGCGCTGTTGCATTCCTGATCTTTCCGTCAGTATAAACCTCATTAACTGCGACGTTTCGCGATCGGTCAATCCCCCAGGTGCGGCCAAAGTGAGTCAACATATCAGCTGTATGAAGAGAATCAGAAGAAAATCGTGCCTTTTCAAGCAGCCAAGCCCATTCAAAGCAATGACCCGGCTCAACGATACTACCTTTATCACCATCTACCGGACAAAGCGATCTATCGAAATACTCCAGCAAACCACCCGATTTCTGGTCGACAAAAAAATTCTCGCAAAGACCGACTATGTCTTCAGCTAGGGCAAGAAACCTTTCTCGACCAGAAACATTATGGAGGGCTATAAATGCCTCAAGAAGATGCATATGTGGATTTTGAAGCCGAATTCCCGCCGGGGTTATTTCACCTTCAAAGAAGCCACCTTCGGGCAATTGCCACTCGCGCTGGAGCGTGTCCGTTAGATCAGCGGCGATGTCGATAAGTTCGTTCCGCTGCAGCACATCTGCTGCGTGGGCTAGCATGAACAGCATAAACGCCTGATCATAGAGATCTACTCTTGGATCCGCGATTTGGCCATCGCACGTTAAACTATGCACGAACAGGCCGTTGGATCGGCGTGCGCGGCGAAGAAGAATGTCGAGCGTTTCTTCAACGAGGGACCTCCAAGGTCCTTCCCAGCCCAACCGACCGGCCATACACACTGAATAAATATGTCTTCCCTGAACAAAGGTACGGCGATTACAAGATTCGACTGAACCAGTATAACTCAACTTTTCCGCAAACATCCCATGGCTGCGCCCTACTTCGGTCCAAAAGTTGGCTGCGCCAAACAGCCAAGAACGCGCCTCCCCTGCAAGTTCAATGATTCCTGAATCGATATCGCCAAATTCGCCTCTATTAGACATCCCGATTTCCAACACCGTCAATAAATTTCATGCCTCAGCATAGCCCGTCGGTAAAAAGATACTCAATCACTCTTTATTGTGGTCTACTAGCTCCGGTATAGCCTTAGATAAGATCGAAACTACCGCCGGTAACGTGTAATTAGAAGATATAAATTCGTGGCTCGCTCCTACGAGCCGGACAACCTTGTCATCGCGCTGGGATAGAGACCAAACTTGCTCAGCAAACTCGGTCGGTTCATCAGCAACCGCCACTAAATTCTGAGCATCGGGGATACCCTGTACGCCCACCGATGTGGTGACCACCGGCACCCCCTTCGCCATCGCTTCGATGACTTTGCCCTTTACCCCACCTCCATACCTCAAGGGAGCTACTGCTACGGCGCATTCGCTATACAAGCGATCGAGCGTCTCGTCTGCGACCCTTCCCAAAATTTCTATATCGCTGCCTTCCAGGGAGAGCACTTCATCAGGAGGATTGGAACCAACAACCTTCAGTATGAAGGGCCCTTTCGAACGCAAAAGTGGCCAGACATCCTCAGCAAACCACTTTAGTCCATCAGTATTCGGCGTATGCGCGAACCCACCTACAAACAATATGGTAAACTTATCGCGAATTTGCATGAATCGAGAAAAATCATTCTGCAGTTCAGTCGGCTCGAAGATGTTCATCGGGATCGCGTATCCGATGCTTTTATCCCCAATTTCGGAACGAACTAACTCTACCTCTTCAGATGAAGGATACAGAAAAACGTCTACGTCTGCACATAGAGCGAGTTCATCGCGCCTCATTGCCAGGATGCTTTCCTCAAGCTCCGCGGAGGGATTCAATTTATAATGCGACTCCATTCGAGCAAAATGTAGATCGTGCCCGTAATAGAGCGTTAATGCCCCCCTATCCTTGACATCTTGGATGTATTTTTTTGCGACGTGAGGCCGGCTAAGTAATACGTATTGAAATTTCCGGCCATCCTCATTCATCCAAACGCCGAAAGCATTCTGGTATTCGGGGCCATAAATAACCTCAACGCCCATCTGCTGCAGCCGCGGCGTATATATGTCGTCAAACCAGAGGTTATCCGACCAAAAAGTGACCTGGAAGCCCCTGCTTATGAACATCCTGATATAATGAAACATCGTCCTAGAACCGGCATCGTGCTCCCATTGGGGAACGTAATGATCTATAATAAGAATATGCGGACGATCTTTTGATCTATCGCGGGCATACGCTACCATTGTCCCATTTTCGAAGTGGTTCTCATCGAGTGTAACTGACCACCTAGATTTGAATATCTGTTGATTTCTTAATTGATAAGCTTTGATCCCAGAATTCAAATCACGCCCATGACTCCGGCCTTCGTGATGCACCAATTCCGATTGCGGTTGATAAATCACGCGATAGCCTGCATGTCGAACTCGAAACGCAAGATCGGAATCCTCGCAGTAGGCAGGGGAGTAGACGGGATCGAATCCGCCAAGCGTACGCCAGAGATCAGCAGGGATAGCAAGCGAAGCTCCGGAACAATAGTCAACTTCGCGAAGATAATTGAACTCGGCCTTGCCAGGATTTTGATCGCGGCCGAAGTTCCATGCGCTACCATCTCTCCAAAAAATTCCACCAGCTTCTTGAAGAGAACCGTCCCAGTTGAGCAGTTTTGAACCGACCATGCCGACGTTCTCGTGTAGCGAGAACGTATCAACAATAAATTTTAGCCATCCTGGAAGTATGATGGTATCATTATTTAATAAACATATAACTTTACCTGAAGAGTGACTAGCCGCAATATTACAATTTTTGAGAAAACCTACATTCTCATCTTGGCGCATATACCTAACTATTCCTCCAAGATCGGCGAACAAGTGAGTAATTCCGTCAGTAGAGCAATCATCGGCAACGATTATCTCATAGTTAGAATCAACTTCTAACTCCAGAACTGATATAATACAAACTATGGTATCAACGAAATTGTTGAATACAGGTATAATTATTGACGTAACTGTTTCGCCCGCTCCAATAATATTCTGCCTGTTGCTCAAAAATCGAGCTCTATCAACCAAAACTTTTAGAGTATCTGACGTCTTTAAATCCGATTCCCTGTCTTTATATTTTGCTACAACAGAAAAAAGATATGAGACGAGGGGTATATAACGCTCGCCAAAGCGATTAAGTATGTGGTCCCTTAGTTTCTGTGGAAGCCAATAATCATCAAGCGGTGTGGGTGGCCAAAGAACGCCACCACCGGATCCGTCGAATTCTTGGGACAAATCAAGGGCGGGTAGAGCATACTCGGTTCGAGCGTCCACCATTAACTCCATCAATGAGACTTGTCTCCTTCCGTCTGTATCTAATGCAGATGAAAGGTGGATCATATCAGCATTGACAGCTCGCCCCTCTCTATGTCCATGCATAACGTAATGAACAAGCGGATTTATGCCAGATTCCGCAACGTCTAGATGAGTATTAAGATAGTATTTCGTCGAGAAAAATGCGTTAGGATCTCTACCTTCGTTTGCTCCATACCTGATAAAATGTACCAGAGGATTCATGCGGGCTCTTAACACATCCCGATTCTGGTTTAAGTACCAATCATTGTCAAACCAAGGATGAGGTGACCGGCCCTCCCGCCACCCGTTCTGCAGATAGTGCACGAGCGGGTTTACGCTAGTTCCGTCGATATCGGGATTGCTCTCGAGATAGTAGACAGCGTCGAACAAAGGATGAGGCGAGAAGTGCCAAAGAGACCTATTGCGTAGGTACTCGACCAAAGAAAACGGCAGGGGAAAACGAGCTCCCCACTTCTGTTCAATCCATTCCGATAAAATGAGAGGAGATGGTAGGCGCCCTTCTGCCTGTCCATGTTGTATGTAGTGGGAAATCGGACTAATCCCGCTGTTAGCAACGTCTGGGTTACTCGAGAGGTAATAGTCCGCATCGAATAAGGGATGAGGCGAAATATGGCCTCGGTCTGAACTCCTAAGGTAGGCTAAAAGCGGATTCGTACCATTGAGTATATGAGGATAGCGCTGCGCTACCCATTTTCCCTTGAAGAGGGAATGAGGGTCTCTTCCCTCCTTGAGACCATAGTTTTTAAAATGAGACCATGCTTGGTCTAGCGATAGACCATCATCTTGCTCTGCATACCATTCGGCGTCGAACAAACCTATATTCTTTAAAATTGCAAAGTCTGACCTGAGTGGTTTTAGCGAAAGGATTTGAATGTCCTGAAACGAATCCTTTGCAAGTTCTTTACGAACGAAAGAGGATGACAGTTTTGACTCATTTTGAATATTTATGCGAAGCTCATAAAGCGATTGCTTTCGCTTGACAATCTCCGCTTTCTGCCTAATTCCCCTGATTGCAAAAGCAGCAGCTCTTCCTACTTCTGCCTCAGATTGTGCTACGGAAAGTTGATCCAACGTCTCGCGCAATGCACTCTTTAGAGCAACAAGCGAATCCGCTTTCTCGGACGATATCCTGCGCTCAGACGCTAGCTTGACTTCGAAAGCGGCCAAATCTTTAATGTATTCTTGGACCTTTAACTCTAGTGCGCGGGTATTTTGCATATTAGCAGACGCACCAGTCTCAGCGCGCGTCAATGCTTCAGTCATTTCAGATATTGATGCATTGCTTTCGATTAATTGTCGCCGTGTCGAGGCTAATTCCGCTTTCGCGCTTTCAAGCAGTTCATCCTTCGCGAAAAGGCGCCGTTCCGTGGCGTCTAACTGGGACCGAACCTGATCCACGGATTCTTGCGCTTCGATAATTCGAGCATGAAGGACAGAAAGTTCAGCATCTCTCTTCTGTCTAAGTGTGGTCGCTTCACGAAGCGCTTGACCAATTTCCTCAAGCGTTCCGAGCTCTACTGGCCTGTCCAGTAGTCGCTGTACAAGCTCCGAAAGAACCTCAATACGAGCTCGTTCCTCGGCTGCTGCCGTGGCCTCCAGTCTGTTTTCAGTATCGTTCAGCTTCCTTGTCACATCCCACAGACGGGCGATCTCGCCCTCCCGCACCGATGAGAGTTGTTGCGCATGCGCTAGGGAAACTTTCAGCCCCTCGACTTCTGAGGCCCGTTGGACGCTCTGACCACGCAAATCGTCAATTTGACGCTCAAGATCAGCAACTTGCGCACGAAGCTCCTCATCTTCATTGTGAAGGTTCGAAGCCCACGCCATTATTTTGCTATGTTCGTTCCACAGATCTTCTTCCGTCCGAAATAGCGATGATCTGGATACAGGATGAACAATCGGCTTGTTTGAACAAAAGGCAAGGCAGAACTCGGGCTCCAAAATCGGCTTAATTCCGGCCATAACCGAATTATTGTGATCTGACCTAGACGAACCGTCAGTATATGCTCGATAACTCGACTCATTTGACTGCGCCATTTTAGTGAGCGGCCCAATGAGGGAGACAAGAGACATAGACTGTCCCATAATTTCAACATTCGAAAAATGCGAATTCAGAAAAACAGAGAATTCATCTAATTCAAACTCTTTTATGTGGTACTGATTAATAGCTTTATATTTATTATAGACAAGGCGGTTTGGTGTTGAGATGATCAACAGTCCATCAGGCTTTAGTACCCTTATGGCTTCCGACAGAAGCAAATCTTGTTCGCTAATGTGTTCGACGATTTCGAGTGCGACGACCACATCGAACGTGTCCTGCGCAAACGGCAAGTATCGGCAATCCGCTCGTTGAAACCTGATTTTGTCAGGTTTTCCGTATTTTTTCTGAGCTGCTTTGACGCTTTCGGCATCCAAATCAATGCCAATAACTAAGTCCGCATTCTCCCCGAGAATGGCGGTTCCGTATCCTTCTCCAGAGGCCAGGTCTAGAACTGTTCTACCATTTACGTATTCCTGGCAGAGGCCATAACGGTGAAGGTGCTCATGCGCCGTTTTCCCACGCATCTTTGGATCGAAACGTTCAATATCTGACATGCGGACTCAACCTCGCACAGAAATCAATTAGACAGGCAGCTTCCTCGGAACCTTTATCCCGTCGCGGCTCCCACCCAGGAGGCATCCCAAAATAGCTAGCCCTCAGTGGGTAAACTTCCTCGCGCCCTGAAGTAAGAAGTTGGTGCAACTGGTACCCTAACATACGCGTTGCAAATGCATTAGTGCTTTGCTTTTCAAAGAACTAAGATCCTCTTTATCGAATAGAAGACCCCGGATTCCGGCTCGTTCGGCGGCTGCGATGTCACTTTCCTTGTCGCCAATTAGAATGCTTCTTTCCCTGAGAATCGGCCATTCATCGAAAGCTCTAAGCAGCATCCCAGGATTTGGCTTGCGATCGGGGTGATCCGGATGGCGAAAGGCCGCAACTTTTGCTGACGGATGAAAGGGACAAGCGTAGAATGCATCTATGAAGGCCCCGTGTCGGTTCAGGCTTTCATTCATCGCCTCATGAAAGATCTCGACGTCATTCATTCCATAAAATCCATGTGCGACGCCCGCCTGATTAGTAACAACGATAACCAGGGCGCCCATGTCGTTAGCACTCCGAATTAGATCGACGGCACCTTTTACAAACAGGAGATCTTGAGGTTTATGGGTGTAGCCATAGTCCTCATTGATGACACCATCACGATCGAGAAAGAGGGCTGGGCGGTACCGTTTCTGCGGCAGTGTATTACGAGCAAATTCTAGCGTTTCTGGAAGGCCAATATCAATAAAGTATCCAGGAAATTCGTGCCCCATTATCCGACGTTGATCAGCGAGCTTCGGGTACACGTCACTCTCAATGGAACACGGAACATTGTTAATGAACGTGAGCACATCTTTGCGGAAGACTCCTGCTCCGGCATTAATGAGAGCTCCACCGTGAATCGGCTGCTCCTTTTCTCGAAAACCAGTCAAATAGCCATTCTCCAGCACTACAGCACCGTAGCGACCACTATCTGGCTCATGACGCAGCGCCATAACTCCGAGTGCGTCTGACTTTTTAAGAAGGATCCTATCTAGTTGACGTACATTCACATCAAAGAATGTGTCGCCATTCGCCAAAAGAAATACCTCCTGCAAGGCATCTGCTGCGTTCAGCAAAGCCCCCCCGGTTCCAGCTGGCGTCGTCTCTTGTATTACTCTAACAGCCGCGCCACAGACGTGTTTCCCGTGATACCGGCCTATAAATTGTTCTCCCAAATGCCCCGCAAGCAGAAGTATTTCGTCGAAGCTTTGTCGAGCGATGTTGAAGATAACGTGGTCGAGAAACAGCGAGTTGTCATCAATTCGCATTAGCGGTTTGGGTGTATTCTTAGTCAGGTCACCCAGACGCGTACCTTTTCCGCCGACTAGAATAACGGCCTGTCGAGCGCTTTGCAAAACGGTATTCAAAGAGTCTGCCTCCATGAGCAGACGCCTTCCGCCGTGAATACCACAGGGAGCAACTGACCGGGTTCCTTGCGAAGTGCATTCATAACACGATAGCGCTCAGATGGGCTGGCAATAATAGATACAAATCCACCACCACCGGCACCGGAGACTTTACCCGCCAAGCCTCCATTTTCCAGCGCAAGGTCGAGAATCCTATCAATTTCAGCGTTCGATACGGCTGTCGCGGTTTGCTTCTTCGCCAACCACCCTCGCGCCATAATTTCAGCAATACGATCAAGCCGTCCCGTGAGCAAAGCTTCCTTCATTTCCAGTGCCTCGTTCTTTAGCGATAACATAGCCTCAACAGACGTGGCATTGCGCTCTTTCAATTGTCCTTGTTGAGCCTCGATGATCAACGATGAACTGCGGGAGCGACCGGTATAGTAAAGGACGAACGAGGCCTCCAGTTCTTGGATCGTACTGGCCTTCATTCTCAAAGGATTTATGATGGTCTGATTGCCGCTATTAAACTCCATAAAATTAAAGCCTCCGAATGCAGCGGCATACTGATCCTGCCTGCCGCCTGCAACTTTGAGGTCCTCACGCTCGATTTCAAATGCAAGACGCGCAATATCGTACTCACCAAGCGGCAAACTCAAATAATGCCGGAACGCCTCAACAAGCGCCACTACAAGAGTTGACGACCCTCCCATACCTGACCCGGCGGGGACGTCCACTGTCGTGCGTATCGTCAATGGCAACGGCTTGCCAGCATTGAATTCGCGGATGATGCGGTTGTAAACCCCGCAATGAAGTATTGTTCCCGGATTGAGAGGAACAGTCGCGATTGCGTCGGTTTCAAACCTCTCGCCCTGCTCTGCTGCTTCAAAAACGAGTTTACCGTCAGAGTTGGGTGCAAGATGGACATAGGCATACAGACTAACGGTGGCATTCATGACATAGCCACCATGTTCGTCGCAAAACGGCGAGAGGTCTGTTCCGCCGCCGGCTAAGCCTAACCGCAGGGGCGCCCTCGCTCTAATTCCACCGCTCAACATCGCTGCCTTCTCCAACTCCACACTTCGCGCATACAACGCGGAATAGCCGATGTTGGCCTACATGTCAGTACCGGATCAATATTGCTCAATAGCGCACTAATGGAGAAAATCAGTAAGCGCACATTTCCCTGCACGTTGACGCGTGTCGTTTGACCGGCGTGGCTGTCACGCGTTTGTCTGGGATCAGGCGGTAGCGGTCCTGGCGAAGTTGAATGGCAGCAGGTCGGAGATGTCGGCATCCGATGTGCGTTGCGGCAATTCGCTGAGGATGTGGCGCAAGTAAGCCAAGGGTTCGATACCGCAGGCGCGGCAGGTCAGCATGATGCTGTAGACGACGGCACTGGCCTTGGCTCCGTCCGCAGTATCGCTGAACAGCCAGGATTTTCTTCCAGTGGCAAAAATCCTGATATCACGTTCCAGCAGGTTGTTGTCGATCGGCATCCTGCCGTCTTGGGTGTAGCGCGTCAGGTATTCCCACTGGTTCAGGGTGTAGGATACGGCATCGCCGATCTTGCTGTCGGGCAGGACCTTTGGCGCGATGTCATCGAGCCATGCTTTTAGGGCAATCAGGATGGGGACGCTGTGCTGCTGGCGGAAACGGCGAATGCAGTCGGCTTGCGTTTCGTAAGCTTCCGCCTTTTCTCCTCTGGCTTGGCTTTCGATACGGTAGAGCTGCTCGAAGAACGTCAGCGCCTGCTCCGGTGGTCCGCCGCCTTTCTTCCTTGTCTTCAGGGCATCGACGAAGCGACGCCTGGAATGGGCCATGCATCCCAGATGCGTTGCCCCTTCCAACGTTCGCCAGGCGGTGTAGCCATCGCTCATCAATATGCCGCGGTAGTCGCCGAGGAAGGCCTGCGGATAAATCTGGCCGCGGCCGGGTTGGTAGTCGAGAAGCACGATCGGTTCATTGCTATCCTCGCTGCTCCGATACGCCCACATATAGGATGTGCTGGTGGCCTCCCTGTCCTTTTCCTTCAGGACCTGGACCGTCGTCTCGTCGCCATGGATGAGCGGCTGCGCCCTCAGCCGCAGCTTCAGCGCATCGTAGATGCGGGAGAGATGCCTCTCGCTCGATCCGATCACCCAGTGCCCGAGAGCGCCGCGGCTGATGGGAACGCCGGCGCGCTCGAAAGCCTGCGCCAGACGGTAGAGCGGTGTGCCATCGACGTATTTGTGGACCAGTGCAAATGCCAGTGTCGAGGCCGTGGCGATACTGCCGGGCAGAGGCTGGGCGGGCATTGGCGCAAGGACAACAGGCGTATTGATACCGGTCCGGTCGCAATAGCGGCAGGCATATTTGAACCGCACATTCTGCAGGACCTTGGCCTTCACCTCGATGTGGAGCTGCTCGGTAACAGCCTCGCCCATGCGATGCATCTGGTGGCGGCAACAAGGGCAGCCCTTCTGATCATCGGCAAGGTCATATTCGACGCGCTCGCGCGGCAAGTGTTCCGGCAGGGGCTTGCGGCCGCGCTTCTTGCCCTGCGTTTTCTCGGTCGCCGGAAAGCCAGTGTCCGGCAGGTCGATGAGATCGCCGTCTTCGTCACCAGCGTCCTCTTCATCGGCAACCTGCTCGGCTTCATCGAAGAGGCGGTCCACGTGCTTTTCACTTTTCGGCGCAAAACGATGAAGCCGCGCCAGCACCAACTCTTCCTCGAGTTTGACCACGCGTTCCGTGAGCTGACGGTTTTCCGCCTGTAGCGCGGCAATGCGCGCCATCAACTCCTCAACAGTGGGTTCGCCGGGTCGGATCATCAGATTCTTGAATCTGAACCGTTTCCCTCCGTCAACCGAAGACGTTCAGAGCCGTCACCCGGCGATCTGGTATTGCCGAACCGGATGACGGACTATCGCATCAATATCGATGCCGTCGAGAATCCAGTGCAATTGCTCAGTCGAAAGCGACACCACCGCAGTTTCTCGGCGTGGCCATCGGAATCTGTCCTCGGTCAATCGTTTCAGGACCATCACAAAACCGCACCGATCGAAGAACAACAGCTTCATCCGGTCGCGGCGACGATTGCAAAAGGCAAAAACCGCAGGCGCAAACGGATCGAGCTCCATCGTCTCCTGCACCAGAACAGCAAGGCTGTTGATGCCGGCGCGAAAGTCGATCGGTTCGCGGTGCAGGTAGACCTTGAGATCAGCGCCCAGTCTGAACATGGCCAAGCGCTCCGATGATTGCCGTCAACGCATCCACATCCCCACATTCCAGCGAAAGCTTCACGCCGTTCGGCAGCAACGCCCTGATCTTGGAAGAACCACAAGGTCCTGCTGTCCGCCCCAGTGATGCCGGTTGGCTTTCACCTCGTGCGACCTCCACATCCAGTGAGCGGGTCTCATCAGGCCGGCCACAGTCGGCCGCTATGACCGGGATAAACGCCGATCGTGATGATACCGTCGGCAACCCGGATTCCCTGGCATCTTTGACCCACTTGCGCAGAACGTTCGCGTTGACCCATGGGCAAGCGCAAGGCCTGATATCGAAACGCCAGGCTCAAGGCAGGCCGCTACAAGCCGTGCCTTTGATGCTGGATCATAGCGGCGGCGCCCATCACGCCCCACAAGCCGCACACGCAGTGTCTGCTCTTCATCACTCATATTTGGCGTCCACCTATTTCAAGTGGACACTTCATGCGGCAGAGGCGTCCGTCGTAAAAGGTGCGCCGAAATTAGCGCTTACGAAAATCACGGTTGACAGCACTACCAGAACCATACTCAAACGTGAGCGCTACGAACGCCGCACCTTCCGTTGATGGTACATTTCAGGTCAGAGCCACCTTGGTTGATGATAGCGTCCGTCAAGTTGGTGTAATTTTGGGTGTGGGACCGGGCCGTCATGATCAGGCGGCTTTCGGTGTAATCTGAAGTGTCTTTTCCTCCTCGATTGTTTGTGTGTTGAGCTCTGCCATGCCTCGATCTGCATGTAGCGGCGCTGAAGCTGCCATTCCTCGTTGGCCTCGAGGAGGACCGCTTCGATGAGCCGGACAATGCTGTCTTCGTTGGGAAAGATGCCAACGACATCAGCGCGGCGCTTCACTTGCTTGTTCAAGCGCTCCAGAGGGTTCGTGCTGTGGAGCTTGGTGCGATGTTGGGACGGGAACGCCATAAGGCAAGCACGTCAACCTCTGCATTGTCCATGAATGTCCCCAGTTTTGGTCATCTGGCGCGGAGCTGGTCGGCGACATGCCGCCAGGTCCGAACGGCTCCTTTATGGTCGGGCTGGAGGAAGGCTGGGCGGATCGCGGCTGCCACCATGGTCTGCTGACCTTTGGGCACATAGGCAAGCGCATTGCGCATGGCGTGAACCCGACATCTCTGCCATGTTGCGCCGAACACATGGGTGATGGCAGCCTTCAATCCTTCATGAGCATCGGAGATGACGAGCTTGACGCCGGTCAGCCCTCGGCGCACCAGCTCACGCAGGAGCGAGGTCCAGAACGGTTCGGCTTCGGAAGGGCCAGTATGCAGGCCGACGATTTCCGGCTTGCCGTCCGTGTCGATAGCTACCGCGATTATTGCGCGACCGCCATCGCTGGAAAGATGGTGATCCATTTCCGCGTCCTGCGAAAGATGGTTGGATTTTTGAACATCAATCAAGTGCGCTCGGAATGCCCGAGCCGAATGCAGATACGACGGCTCACGTCAGTAGATTTGTAATCCGGCGGATATCTTGCTCCGACAATCCGGTAAAGCAAGGCAGACCTATAATCCGGCTGGCGACGTCGTCGCTTGCGGTCAACACGTCCTTTCGCAGATGCGCATATGCGGGGTGAGCAGATAGTCCCGCACCATACCAGTTCCGAATGTCGATGCCCTTTTCGGTGAGCCGCGCACGCAATATTGCGGCATGAGCGGCAGTTCTGGCCTCAGCAAGAACATAGCAGGAGGAGATATCGGGCGCGGTCCAAAGTCGTACACCACTAGCCTGCTGGGTAGCGGAATAGGCCATCGCAACGGCCGCCCACCGGTCAAGTTTGTTGGCAAAGTTATCCAGTTCTGCCAGTGCGACAGCCGCGGTGTATTCACTCATTTTCCCGTTCAGCCCCGCGGTCTGCGCTTCGCGCGATCCCAAAAAGCCGTTATTGAGCACTTTATATGTCTCTTCTACCAAGGCGCTGTTCCGCGACAGCACTAACCCGCCTTCGCCGCACCCAAAGCTCTTGGTCGCATGCAGGCTCACGGCGAGCGGAATTGTGTCGGGCAGACTGGCCCCCGACCGAAGCAGTTGGTCAAGACAGGCTGCTGCATCAATCACAACCGGAATTCCGGTGTCTGCATGAAACGCCTGCCAGCCCGGCAGATCAATACTTCGGCCATAAGGTGCAACCGGCAGCACAAGGCCAACCTCGGACAGTCGCGGATGGCGGAGCAGCGCCGCAGGATCCACCGCCCAACTGATGGGATCAACATCAACAACATGGCATTCATAGCCGCAGGAGAGGGCCGCGCCCGCAGTTGCCACAAAGGTGTAGGCCGGAAGCAAACAGAGATGACCGAGATGCCCTGACAAGTTGCGCGCGGCGCGTATGAGCCCGACAAGCGCCATCGTGCCGGTGCTGCACGAGATTACATTGGCTTTGCGCAGGCCCAACCGCGCTGCCATTCGCGCTTCGAACTGGTCGACCAGTGGACCATGGTTGGAGTAAATTTGTGCCTCGTCAATCTGGCGCAGATATGGTACCAAGTACTCGGTACGCGGTAACGCTGGCCGGGCAACAGGGATCCGATCCTCATAGGCTGTGCAAGAAGTGGCCGGGCTCTTTGAACTGAGCATGGAAGGAATACCCGCGTTGGACGTCATTCTGTTCGGGGTCGGCCAGATCGCTGAGGTTATGGCGCACTACATTCAAGAAGACCCGAATCTCAATCTGGTAGGCTTTACTGTAGATCGAGAGTATCTGCCACCGACTGGTGAATTCAAGGGGTTGCCTGTGGCCGCTTGGGATAATGTGACCCGCTCATTTCCTCCTGATCACGTTCGGCTTTTGGGACCTGTCAGCTATCGCGGCAACAACAAGTTTCGTCGCGATCGCCACTTTGAGGCCAAGGATCTAGGCTATCAATTTGTGACCTACATCCATCCATCATCACATGTCGGCGGGGCAGAGATTGGCGAGAACACTGTCATTCTTGAAGATTGTACCGTGCAGCCCTATGCCCGGCTGGGTGCGGGAACGATCTTGTGGAGCAAGGTTCATATTGGTCACCACGCCACGGTCGGAGATTTTTGCTTTTTCGCATCGTTCTGCGGCATTGCCGGCAATGCCCGAGTCGGCGATTGTACCTTCTTTGGTGGCCAAACGGGTCTTGCTGATAATCTAAGCGTTGGCTCTGGTTGTATCGTGGGCGCGGGAACCAATTTGACCGAAAGCCTGCCTGATGGTGCGCTTGCAGTGACGCGCGGCGTGCGGGTCGTGGCGAATGGGGCACGGCGCTTTGCACGTACGCTGCTTGGCTGATGATTAAAGCGCGCGATACGAAAACCATCGCTGTCATGCAGCCCTACTTCTTTCCCTATGGCGGCTACTATCGCCTGATGGCGGCGGCCGATGTGTTCGTTATCCTGGACTGCGTGCAGTTTCCCCGCCGCGGCCGAGTCCACCGTTCGGCTTTGCCCGGGTTCGGGCGGTGGATCACGCTGCCGTTGGACCCGGCACCGCGCGACAGCTGCATTAACGAAATGCGCTTTGCCGCCGATGCACCCGAACGTCTTCGCCTGCAACTCAACAAGCTGCCGATTTCAATGCGATGTGATACAATATTGCGCCAACAGGTGGTCAGCCTTTTGAACGCACCCGATGGACTTTTGGTGCCGTTTCTTGAACGATCGCTTTGCATGGTGGCCGGGGCCTTGGGCTTGGCTTGTCAGATTGTTCGGAGCAGTGATCTGAGTCTGCCTGCATCCCTTGGTGGTCAGGAACGGATCATTGAAATTGTTCGTAAGCACGGCGGCAATCGCTATATCAATGCACCGGGCGGAAGAGCGCTATACGACTCTTCTGTCTTTCTGCGTGCTGGCATTGATTTGGATTTCCTGACGGACTACCGCGGTGCCTACTCATGCCTTCTGTCGGCACTGTTTGAGGCAGACGCTGCCGAATTGCGTAAAGACATTGTGGCAGGATACACTATCCAGCAGGAGACGAAAGAGACGTTGACAAACAGGAGATGTAGCTGTGGCCAGCAAAAGTACCTATAGCGACGCAACTTGTGAACTCCTTGGAGCATACCCGGCCTTCGTCGATCCGCTCAACCATTTGCCGTTGCGTCTGTCCGCAGATGGGGCATTTTGGGAGGAGCCGTCTAGCAGAGCGATTTATCTTGTACAGAGTGGGATCACCGATCTGCGGCATCCGCGCATGCCTCGCGAAGAGCCGCAAGTGTCCCGCTTCGATCGGCCACTACCCGCCGTGGCCGAGGCACATCTTAACTGGACCTTTCATGCGTTTGGCGGAGATGAGACAGAGCTGCGCTCTCACGTCATCGATAAGCTGGATTTAAAACCAGACTCGGTCGTGCTCGACAATGGCTGCGGAACCGGTGCCACGACACGGCTGTTGCAGGATCGTTTGCCGCAGGGCGTGCTCTGCAATGGCGACATTTCGATGGATCTGCTGCGTTACGCAGCAGATCGGATAGCTGCAAAAAGCGACGGCGCAACTTGCCGGATGGTCTGGTGCGGCGCGAATGCCTTGCATCTTCCCTTTGCCGACAACAGTTTTGACGCTGTGGTATGTTTGGGCGGCTTCAACCAGTTTGGCGATGCGCCCCGAGCCGTCGCCGAGATGACCCGCGTCACCCGCAGTGGTGGCCGCGTTGTGATTGCAGACGAGGGTCTTGCGCCCTGGCTTCGGCACACGCTGACCGGAAAAATGGTGCTGAACGACAATCCACTCATGGCCCATGAGCCGCCGTTGGCCCACTTGCCCGAGGTTGCGCTGGAGGTCCGGCTCGAATGGCTGCTTGGCCATGCCTTCTATTGCCTAGACTACAGGGTCGGCGACGCCCCCCCCGCCATTGATGTGGACCTGCACCATGTTGGGTTGCGTGGGGGATCTATGCGCAGCAGGTACGAAGCGGCCATCTTTACCCGCACAGCAGAGGATGTGGTGTGACAGACGTGGGCATAGGTCATGGCAAAGTGTTCTGTCTGGGCTTTCCAAAGACAGGAACCACTTCACTTGAAGTGGCGCTGCAAAGGTTGGGCTATAAAGTCTGCCGGGGCGCATCAAGCAACAATCACAGCAACTTCCTTATGGCCTTGCAGGTGCATGGGGATACCAACGAAATTGCCCGCGTAATTGCGCATTTCGACGCCTTCGCTGATATGCCATGGGGGGGGACGAACCTATATCTCTGGCTTTCGCAACGCTATCCTGATGCGCGCTTTCTGCACACTTCTCGTGATCCAGCGAAATGGTATCGATCGATCCTGAACCAACTGGAAAAGGCGGGCGGTGGTTCTGACGCTTCACTCGATATGGTCCACGCATCTGGCGGATATGGCTCAACGATGATCGTGCGCCGGGTCTGGGGCATCGAAGATATTGTAGCTCAGAAGGAGGAGGCTCTGAGGTTCTACCAGGACCTCAATGCCGCAATCCTATCGCACTTTGCCCGGAATGACAACTTTTTGTCTCTTGACTTGACGCAGTCGCCAAGCTGGGAGGCGTTGTGCGCATTTTTGGGCCGGCCGGTGCCCAATCAGCCATTCCCACACGAAAATCCAGGATACGCAGTTGCCGCGTCTTCCGGAAAGGCTGCCGGCTGATTCCATGCTCTATTCAGATGAATCAACTGTTTGCACTGCTGAAGGTTTATTGCCAGCATGGTTCATCGTCACCAGTCACGGGTGGAGCGCAAGCCATTGGTTGGCTTATAATCTTGCACGCCATCCGCAGATTGCCTGCCTTCATTCCAGCGCTGCCTGCCCGGCTGATCAGGACGAGCCATATGACGTCACTGATCTGATTGCACGCAACGATTTCGCGCGGGTGTTTGAGTTGGTTGCGGGCTTTCGGTCAGGCTATGCTGACCGGGGAACCAGGCGCCCGGCCGACCTTTACCGCCCGATGGAGGTGCAGAGCACCGCGCGCCTGATCGGTTCGGTGCACACGTTCCGACTTCGGGACCTTCCGGCTATGACAGTCGATCTCTCGCCCCCGGACCGACGATTGACGATCGTGAATCTGATCCGGCACCCGGTGAACCTTGTCAACTCGGGCGCAGGCCAGTTTGAACTCACCTTCCGCCTCGACTTAAACGAGCTGCAATGGGTGACTCGGCGTATTGTTGACACCGGATTGAAAGCGTTTGAACGCATTGCCGCCCGCCACAAGTTGTATCCCGGCGATCTGGAGGTGCTCAGCTTTTTCGGAGCCTGCGCCACCCTGCAAGGACTTGCTGCGGACTTTACCGCACGGGACAGACTATTGGCACAGCCATCGGCAAACTATGCAGGCTTTGTTCGGCAGGAAGACATCACGCGTGACCCTACCGAGTTCCATGACCTTGTTGATCGACTGAGTTGCGGCTCAGTCGATTGTCCGCCGGACTACCTGCAAGCGGTCTTTGCCGACCGGCGGCGCAATACGCACAATTCTCGCGCCCTGCCAAGAGCAGCCAGTGCCTTGTTCCAGGCCTGGTTGCCGTGGCAGCAAGAGGCCTTTGCTTTTTGCCTTGATCACTTTGGTCTACGGCCACTCTATGAGGCCGAAGGCTACGATCTGAGCATGGTTCCGCCTGGGCTGGAGACCGCATGAAGATTGTTGCCAATATTCAGGTCGGCAATGAAGCTGACCTGATTGACCACCACATTGCTTATCATCTGGCTCTGGGCATTGATGGCTTTGTCATTGCCGATTTGGACTCTACTGACGGCACGTCAGAACGTTTGGACCGCTACCGCAATGACCCGCGTTTCGTCATCCGCCACTACACGATGGACAAGCTTATCACTGCGTCCGGCCCAAAAACCGCAGAGGTTGGGCAGTGGATGTTGCAGACTGCCCGGGATCATTTCGCGCCAGATTGGGTCGTACGGCTGGATGCGGATGAATTCCTTTACCCGGCGCGCAGTCTGGCTAGTGCAGTTCTGGCCTTGGGCGTTGATGCCTCATTCAAAATCACTCGACGCAACGCTGTCTTTGGTAAAGGCCAGCCGATCCCACCGATCCCCACGACGAAAGACAAGCTTGCAGAATTTTCGATCGTCGCGCATCCGGTCAAGGTATCTGATGTGGATTATCGGGCCGATGACAGTCTGCCGCTGATCCTAACCGAGGTGGGCCCCAAAGTCATAGTTCGCCCTGACTTGGTGGCAGCTTATACCACAGGGGGCCATGCCACGATTGACGCGCATGGTAAGACGCAAGCTGCGTCTGCTGCGGACGGGCTACTCCTGGTACATTTCTGGTTCTCCACAGCCGAGCGTTTTGTCCGAAAGGCACGTTTCACGGCATTTGTGAAACATTTGCTTCGCGAACATCCGAAGGCCTCAAGAGGCTGGCAATGGACACGCTGGGCGGAAATAGCGGGCGCTGGTGACCCAGAGAGCACAGCCGAAATCTTGTGGGAATATCACCGCCAATTCCTTAGCGCCGAAACGTTGGGTCAATTGCGGCAACTGGGTCACGTTTGCCGCGTTTCAGAGTATTGGGAGACGTAATGAGTGTGGCATTGCGATCATCTTGGCAGCGTCAGGGGCAAATTCTTGCCCCGGTCGATTTGCAAGGGATCCGCTTGATACAAACACCGACTGCATGGCTATTGCCAAACGGGCTTTTGCGGCTTGCGATGGCTTGCCGGAACGGCGCCAATGTTTCTGTCATGTTCATCATGGATTGTGACCCAGCGCAGGGAATGAAGATTGTGCGGCCGCCAAAGGAAGACGACGCTGCTTTGCACGCCTTGGCATCGGGCGACCTGTCGGGCCTTGGTCCCTGCGATGCGCTTTGGGATGGGGGCGAGTTGGTTCTAGTCACTTCGTCCCTAAGGCGCAAAGGCCGTATCTATGACGCAGCGATCGAGGTCATGACAAGCACAGACAGCGGCGCAACCTTTACTAAACCGCGGACTATCCTGACTTCGGCCAGTAACGGCGGCTATCCAGTCACACTCCCCTGTATCCGGAAACTGCAGGACGGGCGTTGGCGCATGTGGTTCACGGCTTTCACGCAATGGTTCCTAGAGGTTCAACCTCACCCGGATGCCCGCTATTGTATACGGTCTGCCAGTTCGTCAGATGGTTTGACGTGGACGGTTGATCCCGACCCAGCCCTCCTTTGGACATCTGGCGAGGCCGGTCTGGCACGGCCATCGGTACAGGAAACGGGTGGCCAATTCGAGATGTGGTTCAGCGCCCGTGGTCCCTATGTGGAGGACAATCCGGAATTGCGCCGATACCGGCTGTGCTACGCGAGGTCGGCGGATGGTTTTGTTTGGCAACGGCATGATGATCAGCAGGCTTTCAGCAACCCGCCGGTTGCTGGAGATTGGGATGATCAGATGCAATGCTATCCGTTTGTTCTGCCTCTGGCAGATGGCAGGCAGTTGATGTTCTATTGCGGAAACGGCTATGGACAGTCCGGAATTGGCTGGGCTGTGCGCGGTGAGCCACTGCACTGAACAAGAGATTCTTATGCACCGTCCAACCGGAAGTGAGGAGCCTCGAGCATGGCGAATGGCTCGCTCTCCTTCTTGAGCGCGAGGCCACCACGCGCCGCGGGACTGTCAGGAATTTTCGTGTACGGGCGTGCGGTTGAACATTTGTGTTTACGCCCTCGCGGCCTGGAAGCGATCCGCGAAGAGAACGGCAAACTGGGATTTCGCCATTGCCCATTCTCTTGGTGGCATTTTCCACTCTTTCTCCGATCTGTTCAAGACCAGATACAGGAGTTTGGTCGCCGCCTCATCGGAGGGGAAATGCCCCCTTGAGGGCATCGCGTTGGTTTCCCGCTGAACAACGGTTGGCGTGAACAGGGATAGAACACTCAGGCAGCCCGCGCTCCGTCGGAGATGATAAGTGTTTTCCGTGACCTGCTTTTGGCGGCCTGCTCCCAGAGGAAATCGCCGGAGAATGCGATATGCTCCCATCCGACCGGTGAGGTATGCGCCATCATCGCGTCTTCCACTACCTTACCGGTCGAACGTAGATGCGCAAGCGCGTCGGCCATATAGGTGGAATTCCAGTACACGATCGCGGCGATGACGAGGTTGAGGCCGGACGCGCGGTACTGCTGGGCCTCATGGCTGCGATCGATGATACGGCCCTGCCTGAACGTGCAGATTGCCTGCGTAAGGGCGTGACGCTGTTCACTCTTATTCAGGCCGGCCTGGCAACGCTGGCGCAGCGCCGGACTCTCCAACCAATCCAGCATGAACAGGGTTCGCTCGACCTTGCCGATTTCCTGAAGGGCGACATCGAGCTGGTTTTGACGCTCGTAAGCAGCGAGCTTTCGCAGCATGGTTGACGGCGCGACGTGACCCGACTTCAGGGAGGCAACGAGCCGCAGCACATCGTCCCAATGCTCCCGGATGATGTCCGCGCGGAGCCTCTTTCCGAGAAGCGGCGCCAGATCCGAATAGCTGCCGGTCGGCTCGATCGGAATAAGACGGCGATCCGGGAAGTCGCGCAACCGCGGGCAAAATCGGAATCAGAGGTGGCTCGGTTTGTCTGAACAGTTTGGGGCGTTTTGCTAAGTGGATTTCCGCCTCGATTATGCCGCCACCATCATTGGTGCCAGCGCGTTGAAGTAGGCCTGATCCGGTGTTTGCCGGTCAAGGGATGAATGTGGGCGTCGAGTATTGTAAAAGGTCAGATAGCGGCCGATACCGACGCGGGCCTCGGACACGGTCTTGTAGGCGTGGAGGTAGACCTCCTCGTATTTGATCGACCGCCAGAGCCGCTCGACGAAGACGTTGTCCCGCCACGCACCCTTGCCATCCATTGAGATGGCGATCTCCGCCTTCTTCAGCACGGCGGTGAAGTCGATGGAGGTGAACTGCGATCCCTGGTCGGTATTGAATATTTCTGGCTTGCCATAGCGGGCGAGTGCCTCCTCGACCGCTTCGATGCAGAAGTCCGCTTCCATCGTGATCGACAGCCGCCACGACAAAACCTTCCGGCTGAACCAGTCCACGACGGCGCATAGATAGACAAATCCTCGCGCCATAGGGATGTAGCTGATGTCCATGGCCCAGACTTGATTGGGTCTGGTGACGGCCAACTTGCGCAAGAGGTAGGGATAGATTTTGTGACCTGGCGCTGGTTTGGAGGTGTTCGGGCGACGGTAGATCGCCTCGATGCCCATCTTCTTCATCAGCGTGGCGACGTGCAGCCGCCCGGTCTCTAACCCTTCTCCTCTCAAGAGCCCTTGCAACATCCGACTTCCGGCAAACGGGTAGTCGAGGTGCAGTTCGTCGATCCGCCGCATCAAGGTCAGATCACTGTCGGACACCGGACGAGGCAGATAATAGACGCTGCCACGGCTGAAGCCGAGAAGCTTCGCCTGGCGTACGACGGAGAGTTTGTGCTCGCGGTCGATCATTTCTTTCCGCCCAGCAATCCCGCCTTGCCGAGCGCACCGGATAAAAAATCATTCTCCAGTGTCAGTTCGCCGATCTTAGCATGCAGCGTTTTGACGTCCACGGTCGGGCCTGCCGGTTCAGCCTTGGCTTCATCGCCGAAAACGCCCGTCGCCCCCTCAAGGAGCTGATCTTTCCACTGTTTGATCTGGTTGGCGTGCACATCGAACTGCTGGGATAATTCCACCAGCGTCTGTTCCCCTCGGATGGCGGCAAGTGCCACCTTCGCCTTGAAAGCCGGGCTGTGGTTCCGGCGCGGTCGTCTCGTCATGGTATCTCCTGTTCCCGGCATCTAAGCCGAAGTCAGGCAGAAATTCCACTTATCCCCCCTGTGCAGATTTCCCGAGCCAGCTCTATCCAAGAGCGGCGCAGAGCGCGAAGACGTGATCGGTTGCGCCACCAGTATCGGTATAATGCTCCGAGATATTGAGACCTGTGCCGTGATCCAGCAAACCATCAAGGACATAGGGCGCTTCATGGGTGGCGGCCGAGATGACCTTCACATGATAAGGGCCATGCTGATCGGATACGTGGGTATAGAATCCGAATCCTGGATCGACGCCGTAACGGGCATTCACATCACCGCCGATTTTTGCACGCTTTCCGCCCCGGAAGAATTGACCGTCTGAGCTTGACGTCGTGCCATCGCCCCAGACCGACGCGAGCGGCAGCCGGTGGTGTGTATCGATGATCGTTGATAAGGCGGCGGTATAAGTATCGTCCCGGATGTAGGCGTCCTTGGTCCATATCAACTGATCTCGGGTGATGCCTTCGCTGGCGCGAGCCATGCGGGAGAGGCCGAGATTGGTGGCATCGGCGAGGATTGCGGCCAGCATTGCACTGTCGTTCGGGCATGTCTGTCCCGTCCTCAGGTTCGTGAACGCTCCAAGGAAGCCGGTCTGACCGGCGACCTCGTGTAGCAACTCGGTGATCCGTATGCGCGGCATCATACCTTCGATCTGGCTGACCAGAGTTTCCGCACTCGCGGGCGCCACTGATTTCAAAGGAGTGATGCTCAGGCGGCTTCCATCGAAGTTGACGCCTTCAACCTGATTTTTCTGGAGACGTTTTGAGAACCGCTTCAGCCGCCAGTCCAGTTCCCGGCCCCGCTGCTCCAGCCAATCGTCAGCAGATGCGGGCATCCCTAAATCTTTGACGACTGGCGCCGCCATTTGCGGAGGCACGAGATAGCTGTCGAAGCGGCGATATGACGATGAGCGCTCTACCCAGACGTCGCCCGACCGCAGCTTATTGCGGAGATGCGCGAGTGTCGCGACCTCGTAGAGCTTACGATTGATCTTGCCGTCCGCGCCGACCACGATCTTCTGCCAATCCTTTTTGAACGGCATAGGCGCGTCGGCAGGTAACTCGCGCTTTCCGGTTCGATGAGCCTCTCTAAGCACCCTGACAGCCGAAATGGTCCGCGCGCTGCCTCTACTGGCCTTGAACTCAAGCGCCTCGATCAGCGCCGGGGAAAACTTTCGCAGCGTCGTGTATCTGTCGGCGGCGACAATCAGGGGATCCTGATCGGCCGTGTCCGCTATTTCTGCCACCTCGTGACGCACTCGCAGCAGATTTGCCCAGCCGACCGATGCATTGATGGTGTCGATCGGATCGCTGTCGGTCTGGATGGCGTCCGCCAACGCATCGATTGTGCCTCGAAACAAGCGCATCAACCGCGACACATCCTTGGCGGTCGCCTCATATTTCCGGGCTTTCGCGTTCTTGGCACGGGTGAACATCGAACCGATCAGCTTGTCAGCCATATCGATCGCGGCATCTGTCAGGCGTTCCTCGGCGTCGATCAGGAACGCGACCAATGTCGCGCGCCGTCGTGAAGCGGTGTAGCGCTCGATCATATAGGATGGTGACATACGCCCTTCACGGACGAGCTGGCGATACCGGTCGGGATGCAGGGCCACACTGTTGGCAGCGGGAATGCCGCAAGCCCTGACAAAGGACAAACGTTCCAGAATATCGCGAACGTTGTCGGCTTTCGCTGCGACCGGCATGGCCTTCAGCCACGCCAGAGACGACAGGCCGGTTTTTGGGTCAATCTGAACGAGAGAATCGAGCATGCCGAACTGGTGAGCAGTCAGACCACCGATGAGAGCCTGGCAGGCATGTTTGCGCGCTCGCGCCCTTCCGGCAATTCCCGCTCTCTCGATTGTCGAGATCGTGGGAAGCACGATGCCCGCCTGCCGCAATGTCGTGACAATGTGAATGGCGATCGGCATTCCTTTATCTGTCGAGGCAGCGGCGACCGCTCCCGCTTCGATCATCATCGGGATATCGCTACGTTCAGCCGCCCGCATGCCCATCATCTGGGCTATTTCACGCGCATGGTCGGTCATCGTCTGGCTTCGAAGGCCATAGCTGGCAAGATCGTCAGGTCGAACGTCGATCTGCTCTGCCACGAAGGAAACCATCGAAGCCGGGATCGAGCCAGAGGCACACCGGGATGACGAAGGGTGCAAAGCTGCAGTGCGACACCGAGCTTGTTGTGATCCTCACGCCGATCCCGGATCAGATCCAGGTCATCCGGCTCAAAGGTGTATAAGCGGGCAAGGCCGTCCCGATTTTCGGGAATGGATAAGAGCTGTCGCCGTTCATGCTCGGTTAGAAGCTCATGTTTGCGCATCTTTACCCCACTAAATCGTCCACAAAAGGGCGTGATAATCTATAGACAGAAGGGAATAAAGAGACGTATTCTATGGACGATTTTACAGGGGCGGAATGAGGCCGGTTGTCACCGTCCACAGAACGGCCGTTTCGGAGACGCCACTATGGGTGCAATTCTCGGCTATGCTCGCGTCTCGACCGGTGATCAGGATGTCGCGGGTCAGACTCTTCGTCTTGAGCAGGCAGGCGCGATCAAGGTGTTCACCGATGTGAAGTCCGGCAAGAGCATGGATCGGCCCGGTCTGGCGGATCTTATCGCGTACGCTCGCGCTGGCGATACACTGGCGATCGTTCGGTTGGATCGCCTCGGCCGGTCGTTGGCCGAATTGCTCGAAACTGTGAAGATGCTACGCGAGCGCCAGATTGACCTGCTGAGCCTTGAAGAGAAGATCGATACGTCTTCGGCCGCCGGCGAGCTGATCTTTCATGTCTTCAGCGCCATTGCCCATTTCGAGCGACGGTTGATTTCGGAGCGGACGAAGGACGGTATCGTCGCGGCGAGAGCCAAGGGCAAGCGCCCCGGCCGCCAACCCCTCGACATGAAGAAGATAGACGCGGCGATCAAACTCATCGAAGCTAAGACATCCCCGACCGAAGCCGCCAAGCAGCTTGGCCTTGGTCGCTCAACTGTCTACCGGGAATTACGACGTCTCGGCATTCAGAGAACTGCCTGATACTTGCATTGCATTCAGCGCGGGCATCCCGAGCACGGTTGATTGACGTTCAAAAATCTAACCATCTTTCGTAGGTCACGATGGAACAGCAAAATTCATACCGAGCCCTCACCAGAATTCCCGGTCTGACGCCTCTCATTCTCGCTGCTACCCTCTCGCGTCTGGCCGGACGCATGTTCATTCTCACGTTGGTGCTGTTTGTGCTGGCGCGGTTCTCGTCACCGGCACTGGCCGGCTGGCTGACTTTCGCAGCTATCGTGCCGGGCCTGATGGTTAGTCCGATCGCAGGCGTTCTGCTTGATCGCGTCGGACCGACGATAGCCGTCAGAATCGACATGATTGCCAGCGCCATATTCATTGCCGCGATCAGTATCGTGAGTTGGCTCGACTGGACGACGCCACCGGTCCTGTTCTTTTTGGTGATATTGTTTTCCCTCGCCGGTCCGTTGGGCGCAGCTGGCACCCGCACCCTGTTGCCTCGGTTGGTTCCGTCTCACGCACTCGATCGAGCAAATGCGCTGGATACGGCGGTCTATGCCGTCGTTGATGTCGTCGGACCAGCGATGGCCGGCATCATTGTCGCGTGGCTTGGTCCTGAAAGTGCGATGTCCATGATTGCCCTATTCTATGCAGGCGCGGCAATATGCATGTCCCTCGTACCGCTTCTTCCAGGCCTGGCATCAAGGCAGGTGTCGTTCATGCGACAGACCTTAGAAGGCATCCAGATTGTGGCTCGGCAACCGACACTTCGCGGCCTTGCCATCTCCTATTCGATGTATCAGATCACTTGGGGCGTTCTCTATGTCGTCGTTCCGGTTTTTGTCGCAAACCATTACGACACTTCCATTGGGAGTTCGGTGACAGGCTTGCTATGGGCTGCGATGGGCATTGCCGGCGGGATTGGTGCGTTGTTCGCTGGGCACCTGCGAACGAGCGGTCGCGAGCGTCAGATTATGGCTATCGGAATGGTGATTACGGCCTTAGCGGCATGGCCCGTGGCAGCTGAGTTTGGATTTGGCGGGCTCGCTATCGGTCTTATGTTGGCTGGCGTCATGTCCGGCCCGATTGATGTTGCTCTTCTGACGCTTCGCCAGCGTCGAACCGATCCGCAACAGCTCGGCCGCGTCATGTCAATTTCGATGAGCCTCAATCTGGCCGGTTTCCCTCTCGGTTCCGCCTTGGCCGGAATGGTGATCACGTCATCGCTGTCTACGACATTCGTTCTGGCGGGCATCGCCTCTGTCGTTGCAGCCGTCGCGACGATATCGATCCCCTCCGACACCAAGGCGGTTGCCTGATCAGGCGTTGTTCAGCGGGAAACCAACGCGATGCCCTCCCCTTGCGCGCACCGCGCGGCGTAGCTTGGAATTCAAAGCCTCGATGGCGTTCGTCGTATAGATGATCCGGCGCACGTCCTTGGGAAAGGCAAAGAAGGGAATGACCTCCTGCCATGCGCGCCGCCACATTTGGCCGATGGCCGGGAACTTCTGGCCCCAGAAGCCCGCCTCAAACGAGGTTAGCGCGGCTTCTGCAGCCGTGTCATCGACGGCCGAATAAATCAGCTTCATGGCGCGCGCCAAATCCCTTGCGGTCTTTCCAGGAGGCAAAATCCAGCGAGTTTCTGAGCAGGTGGACGATGCAGGTCTGGACAGTCGTTTGCGGAAAGACCGCGTTGATGGCATCGGGGAAGCCCTTCAGCCCATCGACGACGGCGATCAGGATATCGTCAACGCCCCGATTCTTCATCTCGTTCATGACGCGCAGCCAAAACTTTGCGCCTTCGTTGGTCTCGATCCAAAGACCGAGAATTTCCTTGGTTCCATCGCCGCGAACGCCGAGCGCCACATGGACGGCCTTGTTGCGCACCGTGCCTTCGTCGCGGATCTTGACCCGAAGCGCATCGAAGAACACCAGCGGATAGACCGGCTCCAGAGGACGCGGTTGCCAGGTCGCAATCTCATCCAGCACAGCATCAGTGACCGCCGAGATCAGGTCCGGCGAAACATCCACACCATAGAGCTCCTGCACATGGCCGGCGATCTCGCGTGTGCTCATCCCTCGCGCATACATCGAAATGATCTTGTCGTTGAAGCCGGGAAACCGCCGCTGATATTTGGCCAGAAGCTGCGGATCAAAACTCGATTTCCGATCCCGCGGTATCGACAGTTCCAGAGAACCGCCGTCTGTCAAAACGGTCTTCTTTCCATAGCCATTGCGGCTGTTGCCGCTGGAATTTTCGCTTGAGAGATGATGATCCATCTCCGCGTTCAGCGCCCGTTCCGCAAGCGCCTTCTTCAACTGGTCGATCAGCCCCCCGCCGTCAAAGGCCGTCTTGGCATCAGACCCGCCGAGCAATTGGTCCAATATCGCGTCCGGGATAACCGGCTCTTTCCGTCGTGCCATGGGTGGTCTCCTTCATACCCATTATGCACGCCCGTACACGAAATTCCTGACAGTCCCGGCTGCCAAAGCTATCGCGGAACTTCAGTCCGGCCGTTGAAGCTGGACACCATCAGCGCCAACCGCGGTAGTCACCGGATGCCTACGGTCCTCAAGGCACTCGCCAGAACCGACCTGCTCATCTTCGACGACTGGGGACCCGAGAAGCTCAGCGACGAGCAGCGCCGTGATCTCCTGGAGATCATTGAGGATCGCTATGAGAAGCGATCCACCATCGTCACAAGCCAGGTACCCGTCGATCACTGGTACGACATGATCGGCAATCCGACGCTCGCTGACGCCATCCTCGACCACCTGGTCCACAATGCCTACCGCATCGAACTCAGCGGCGAGAGCCTGCGAAAGCAGCGCCATTGCGGAATGAGCCGACGACTACAACAATTTCCGGCCCCACTCATCGCTCGGATAAGAGACCCCGATTGACACTATACCGGGATCATCGCCGCAACCGGCTCCAACACTACGCAATTTGAAAGCCACGCGTTTCCGCCGGTTGCTCCCACCGCGCCATCTGGCGTATCAAACCGCCGAGGCTCTAATCGCCGCTGGATGAAAGTTCAGTAGCAGGTCACTCGAGGAATTATAACCTCTTGAAATCAGATCCTCTTTTTGAGGCGCCTATCACAAGATATAACTTCACGTGTGCTGCGGTAAGCAGGAGGTACATATGCCGAATATGATAGTAGTCCTGGGAATGCATCGTACGGGAACGAGCTCCGTTGCAGGCACTCTTAGCAAACTAGGCGGAAACATGCCAAGAAGCTTGATGCCTGCTGCAGCTGATAATGAAAAAGGCTTCTTTGAGTCATCGGCGATTGCCGCGCTTAATGATGAGATTCTTTACTCTGCCGGAACCAATTGGCATGATTGGAGAGAGTTCAACTCAAATTGGTATAAAAGCCACCAAGAGAATTATTTTCGTGAGCGCGCGAAGGAATTGATTGTTTCAGAGTTTGGAAATTCACCATTACCCATTGTAAAAGATCCGCGCAAGTGTCGGTTTTTTGAATTTTGGGGTAACGTATATAGTGAGCTAGGGTATAATCCTTCAATAATAATTCCTCTTCGATCTCCGTTTAACACTGCACAATCCCTTAAAAAAAGGAATGGTTTCTCTATAGCCCATGGATTGTTGCTGTGGCTCAGGCATATGTTGGATGCAGAAAACAAAAGTAGATCGTACCCTAGAAGTATTTTTGTTTGGGATGATTTTATAAATAATTGGAGGGAAACGTGTAAAAAGATCAGCAATGATACTGGAATTATTTGGGGCCGCTCTTCTGACAGAATAGATAACGAAATTGATGAATTTATATGCAGTGATTTAATTAATCACGGCTTAATTAATAATTTTCGTTTTGAAACGAAACAAATAAATGAATGGGCGTCGAATACCTTTGATATTCTTTGCAGAATATCTATAGGTGATAGCATAGATAGGTACGCCAGTGAACTTGACTCAATCCGTAATGATCTAAATTTTTCCGGTCAAATTTTTGGTAAGATTGTTGTCGAATATGAAATTAAATCCGAGAAACTTTCACAAGTATCGGAAGAAACGGCTAAAAACTTACGGGCTGTCCAGCGTGAACTTGAGGATGCGCGCCGCCAGGCAGAGACGCTTTCCTTCGACCTCCAGACTGCCCGTGAGCAGCATGCTCTTGTGGAGCAAATTGCAGCGGATGCCCAGTTGGCTGTCCAGCGTGAACTTGAGGATGCGCGCCGCCAGGCAGAGACGCTTTCCTTCGACATCCAGACTGCCCGTGAGCAGCATGCTCTTGCGGAGCAAATTGCAGCGGATGCCCAGTTGGCTGTCCAGCGTGAACTTGAGGATGCGCGCCGCCAGGCAGAGGCGCTTTCCTTCGACATCCAGACTGCCCGTGAGCAGCATGCTCTTGCGGAGCAAATTGCAGCGGATGCCCAGTTGGCTGTCCAGCGTGAACTTGAGGATGCGCGCCGCCAGGCAGAGACGCTTTCCTTCGACATCCAGACTGCCCGTGAGCAGCATGCTCTTGCGGAGCAAATTGCAGCGGATGCCCAGTTGGCTGTCCAGCGTGAACTTGAGGGTGCGCGCCGCCAGGTAGAGGCGCTTTCCTTCGACCTCCAAACTATCCGTGAGCAGCATTCAATATTGCAGAAGGAGTTAAACCGCAGGGACTCAGATTTTCAATCTGCTATAGATGTCATCGCAAATAAACATAAAAGCGAATTGGAAATAACTCATAGAGACTACATAAATGAAAAAATAATGCTGATGTCGAAAATAAGTAAAAATAATAAAATATTTAGAAAACGTATTATTATGCGTCTTATTATAAAGATTGATGAATTTATGATAGCAAAAAATATATCAAAAATTGGTTACATTGACATCGATTATTATAAATCTCAAATAGATTCAAAATCCAGTTCTTCCATTTTTTCATATTTTGACGCAGCCATGCACTATGTCCGTTTTGGTTTTTATATGGGAATAAATCCAAATAAGGTGTTTGATACAGTATGGTATTTAAGGAATAACTTAGATGTGCTTCATGATGGTATAAATCCACTTTGGCATTACGAGATGTATGGTCGCAAGGAGTTGAGGAAGCCATCTGCTGAGTTTGATTCGAGTGGGTATCTTGAGCGACGCCCGGAATAGCCGAGCGACGAGAGGTCAGCCCGGCATCCCGACGCCAAACATTCAGCAATCCGCGATTGACGCCCCAGCGCCGAGCAACAGCCGAGATGTTCACCTCAGGTTCCGCGCTTTCCGCAAGGATGCGCGCCTTCTACTCGTCAGTCCAATTCCGCCTCTGGCGACGACCGGTGATAACCTCGATCCGACGATATTTTCCCTCATGCCCGGCTTCATGCATGCCTTCATCCATGACTTCAAGCATGGCATCAGCGCGATCTCCAACCATCCCGTTCCGCTCCGTAAGCGGCAAGGAGACCCCATCTGGCATCGCTGATGCTGGGCAGGGTATTGCGGACATATGACTTCTCTGAATGTGAGGATCTATGTCTAGGCCTGCGGCTAGCCTTGGATTGATGCGAATGATCGAGGCGGTGCCCGATCGCCTTGACGGGTCGCCGCGACAGTTGCGGCGGTTCTGGTCCGACGAGTTCAAGGCCACAGCGGTTGAGCAAGCCTGTCAGCCCGGTGTGAACATGTCGGCGGTCGCGCGGCAGATTGGGATCCTGCCATCTCAACTCTACCGCTGGCGCAGAGAACTGTTGGGCAGTGATGAGCCTGGCCGACTACATCCTCGCCGAGATCAAGAAGGCTGAGCGCATCTTCGCGGACGAGACGACGTTGCCCACGCTCGCGCCTGGATCCGGATCGGCCAAGACGGCATGGCTTTGGGCTTATGCCAGGGATGACAGACCCTTCGGTGGCAGTGGTCCGCCGATGGTCGCCTATCGCTTCGAAGATAGCCGCGCTGGCGATCGGGTCGCCCGGCATCTGAGTGGCTATCGCGGTATCCTTCAGGTGGACGGGCATGGTGCCTACAACAAGCTCGCCCGATCCGACGGCGGGAATGACGGTGTGATACTCGCCGGCTGCTGGTCCCATAGCAGGCGCAAGTTCTACGAGCTCCACGCTTCGGATAGCTCTAGGATCGCCACCGAGACGGTGGAGCTGATGGCAAAGCTCTGGGAGGTGGAAGCAGCGGCCCGCGGTCAAAGCCCTGACGCCCGTGTCGCGGCGCGCCAGGCGACGTCTGCTGCTGTAGTCAACGAGCTCTTCGCCCTCTGGCAGAAGACCCTGCCGCGGATCTCCGGCAAGTCGAAGCTCGCCGAGGCGATCCGCTATGCCACCTCGCGTCGCTCCATCTTCGAGCGCTTCCTCACCGACGGCCGCATCGAGCTCGACTCCAACATCGTTGAGCTCGCCATCAGGCCCCAGACAATTACGCGAAAGAACAGCCTCTTCGCTGGCAGCGATGGCGGTGGAAGGACCTGGGCGACAATCGCCACGCTCCTTCAGACGGCGACGATGAACAACGTAGATCCGCAGGCCTGGCTCACCCAAACCCTTGAGCGCATCGCCAACGGCTGGCCCAGCAGCGATCTCGAGACGCTCATGCCGTGGAATTACGCCGGCTGAACGGCCGCAGCTTGCCGCTTACTCCGCTCCTGTCGATGAAGGAGCATATCTCGCGGCCTTGGTCAGAAAAGCAAAGGTGGCCTGTTCGTCGCGCTCACGAAATAGCACTGGACGGTCGAGCAGGGCGGAAAATCCTTCGGCAGCATGCGCCACTGGCAACCGGTCGTGGCGATGTAAAGCAGGGCGTTGACGACCTCACGCAAATCCGTGGTCCGCGGGCGACCCAGGCGGCGGGGCATGGGCAGAAAAGGCTCAACCAGTGCCCATTCCCGATCTGTCATGTCGCTTGCATAGCGTGCCGTCCGCCGGCATAGTGCCGACGGGTGATTTCGCTCCAGGCCATTGTGAACTCAATCGAATCTCGCAAATCCGAAGGAATCATTACCTGTTGAAATCACCCACCTCTTTTTGAGGCAGCCTCTAAACCTATCGCGTCAAAACGAAGGACAAGGTCGGGCGACCATTCCGCTATATCCGCCAAGACTTCTTCCTCACCCGCTCGTTCCGCAACCTTGACGACCCGAATGCTCAGTCGGCACTGGCTGCATGTACGGTCCAAAGCTTTGATCGCACCCCAGCACCTCCTTCTGGGGAAATTCACTCGGCATTGACAACGTCGCGTGTTCGTCCCGCTCACACCCAACGATGCCTCGCTCACTCAGCCATTGCAACAACACATGACGGAAAATATCAATAAGCCGTTGGAGCTATGACGACATATCACGCTTGTGGTTGCCTAGCGGCCAATCACCTTGCTATTCTCAGGGCTTGTTAGGAGTGCCTCATGGTATACATCTTCCCGCACGTTCCGAAATGTGCTGGCACATCACTTGAAAAGCAACTTCGTGCAAGCGATTTAACTATAAAATTTGATTACGACGGATGGACGGGCCCTGAAGCGATAAAACTTAACCAACAAGCTAATTCAGAAAACTACACTAATTTTGACATAATATTTGGGCATTTTCCAATCGAAAGATACGTTCGATGGAATTACAAATACATAGCGCTAGTACGGGATCCCGTCGAACGAGCCAGATCGAACTATGACTTCCATCGTTTTCTCGGAGTCAACTACCCACACGAC